>NZ_WKFA01000005.1:0-212656 GCF_021605325.1 Pseudomonas sp. PA-7-1E | reverse complement strand
CCGCGAAGCCAGCTGCTAAAACTGCTGCTGCCAAACCAGCCGCGAAGCCAGCCGCTAAAACTGCTGCTGCCAAACCAGCCGCTAAGCCAGCTGCTAAAACTGCTGCTGCCAAACCAGCCGCTAAGCCAGCTGCTAAAACTGCTGCTGCCAAACCAGCCGCTAAGCCAGCTGCTAAAACTACTGCTGCCAAACCAGCCGCTAAGCCAGCCGCTAAAACTGCTGCTGCCAAGCCAGCCGCGAAGCCAGCTGCTAAACCTGCTGCTGCCAAACCAGCTGCCAAGCCAGTCGCTAAAACGGCAGTTGCCAAACCGGCCGCTAAACCCGCTGCTGCCAAACCAGCCGCTAAGCCAACTGCTAAACCTGCTGCCGCCAAACCGGCCGCGAAGCCCGCTGCCAAGCCAGCGCCCGCAAAGCCAGCTACTCCAGCAGCACCCACTGCTACTCCGGCAGCAGCCACCGCTCCAACTGCATCGGCCAGCAGCACCCCTGCACCGGTAGCGCCAAGCACCACCCCAACCAGCGCTTCCTAAGCGTTGGTGGCCATGGCGCGCAATTGCAGCAGCGCGTCGTGGTCAAGGTTGGCGGCTTCGGTCGCCAGGCCTTCAAGCCATTCTTGCTGACCCGGCACCTCATTGATCGGCCACGCCTGCGCCAGCGCTTCCAAGCGCGCCAGCAGCGTTCTTTCGGCCTCCAGTTCCAGTGTCTTGACTTGCTCTCGTAGCAATGCCAATTGCGCATCCTGCTGGGCCAAGGCTCGCCATTGCCCGCGCATTTGTCGCAAGGGTTCGACAACCTGCACCCGCCACGGCTGGGCAATCTGCTGCAGTGCCTGAACCCGTTCGGGCTTATATGCCACACCTCGCCATTCCAGCCACGCACCACACAACAACAGGCACACGTCTGCCCCTTGCTCCTGCAAGCGCAGGCAAGCGGCCTCCACGCCCGGGCGGGCGTAGGTCGAAAGGGCAAAGCTCCACAGGTCAGCGCACATATTCACACCCAAGCCAGCGGCCAACGAAGCTGGTAGACTCCGCCGCCATTATGATCCGACTTCAAAGCCTAACATTACAGCGTGGCCCGCAACGTCTTCTCGAAGACGCCGAGCTGACCCTGCACGCCGGTCACAAAGCCGGCCTGATCGGAGCCAATGGCGCCGGCAAATCCACGTTGTTCGCCTTGTTGCTGGGTGAGCTGACCCCGGATTCGGGGGACTGCCTGCTGCCGGCCGACTGGCGCATTGCCCATATGCGCCAGGAGATCGACACCCTGGACCGTATCGCCATCGACTACGTGCTCGATGGCGACCTGCGCCTGCGCCAGGTGCAGCACGACCTGGCTGAGGCCGAAAAAGCCCAGGACGGTGCCGCACAGGCGCGCCTGCACTCGGAGCTGGACAGCGCCGACGGCTATACCGCCGACGCCCGTGCTCGCAAGATGCTCGCCGGCCTTGGGTTTACCAACGAACAGATGGACCGTCCGGTCGCCGACTTCTCCGGCGGCTGGCGCATGCGCCTGAACCTGGCCCAAGCGCTGATGTGCCCCTCGGACCTGCTACTGCTCGACGAACCGACCAACCACTTGGATCTCGATGCGATCCTGTGGCTGGAAGACTTCCTCAAGAGTTACCAGGGCACCTTGCTGCTGATTTCCCACGACCGGGATTTCCTCGACGCCGTGGTCGATAACATCGCCCATGTCGAACAGAAGAAAATCACCCTTTACCGTGGCGGCTATACCGCGTTCGAACGCGCGCGTGCCGAACGCCTGGCCCAGCAGCAACAGGCCTTTGAAAAGCAACAGGCGCAACGTGCGCACATGGAAAGCTACATCGCAAGGTTCAAGGCCCAGGCTACCAAGGCCCGCCAGGCCCAGAGCCGGATCAAGGCCCTGGAACGCATGGAAGAGCTGTCGGCGGCCCACGTCGATTCGCCGTTCGACTTTGTCTTCCGTGAGTCGGTGAAGATCTCCAGCCCGCTGTTGGACCTCTCGGACGCTCGCCTTGGCTATGGCGACAAAACCATCCTTGAGAAGGTCAAGCTGCAGCTCACGCCGGGCGCACGCATCGGTTTGCTCGGCCCGAACGGTGCAGGCAAGTCGACACTGATCAAGAACCTCTCGGGTGAGCTTGAGCCGCTGGCCGGCCGCCTGACCCGTGGCGAGAACACGGTGGTGGGTTACTTCGCCCAGCACCAACTGGACTCCCTGGATGCCAAGGCCAGCCCGCTGTTGCACCTGCAACGCCTGGCGCCGACCGAGCGCGAGCAGACCCTGCGCGACTTCCTTGGCGGTTTCGACTTCCGTGGCGCGCGCATTGACGAACCTGTGCTGAATTTCTCCGGTGGCGAAAAAGCCCGACTGGCCCTGGCCCTGATCGCGTGGGATCGCCCGAACCTGTTGCTGCTCGACGAACCGACCAACCACCTGGACCTGGAAATGCGCCTGGCGCTGACCATGGCCCTGCAGGAGTTCAGCGGTGCGGTATTGGTGGTGTCTCACGACCGTCACCTGCTCAAGAGCACTACCGACAATTTCCTGCTGGTCGCCGACGGCAAGGTCGAAGAGTTCGACGGCGACCTGGACGACTACGCGCGCTGGCTGACGGAATACCGCCTGCGCAATGCGCCGGCCAGCAACACGCCGGTCAACCCGGACAAGACTGACAAGAAAGCCCAGCGCCAGGCCGCCGCCGCGCTGCGCCAGCAGTTGGCGCCGCACAAGCGTGAGGCCGACAAGCTGGAAGCCGAACTGGGCAAGGTGCATGAGCGCCTGGCCAAGATCGAAGCCAGCCTGGGCGACAGCGCCGTGTATGAGGCGGCGCGCAAGGACGAGCTGCGTGACCTGCTGGCCGAACAGGCCAAGCTCAAGGTGCGCGAGGGGCAACTGGAGGAAACCTGGATGGAGGCCCTCGAATTGCTCGAAACCCTGCAAGCGGAGCTGGAGGCGCTGTCCTGATGGAAGCGTTGCAATTGCCAGTCCCGGTGCAATGGATCGAGCCCATCTGGATTGGCGTGCAAATCCTGCTGATCCTGCTGGCCGGCTACCTGGCCCAGCGCTTTGTCGCCAAAGGCCTGACACGCCTGGGTGAGCGCTACCCGCTTCCGCCGCAATTGCTGATGCCCCTGCGCGGCGGCTTGCGCTGGCTGATCATGGGCAGTGCACTGATCTTTGTATTGGGCCGCCTGGGTGTGTCGGCCACGGTGTTGTGGACGGCCCTGTCCGGCTTTGTCGCGGTGGCGGCCGTGGCGTTCTTCGCCATGTGGTCGGTGCTGTCCAACTTGCTGTGCGCGATCCTGATCTTTACCGTCGGGCCGTTTCGCCTGGGTGATATCGTCGAGCTGGTGGACACCGTCGACAAGCCGGGCGTGAAGGGCCGGGTCGTGGCGATCAACTTGCTCTACACCACGCTGATCGAAGTCGAGGAAGCCGGGACCAACAGCGCGATGGTGCAGGTGCCCAATAGTCTGTTCTTCCAGCGCTCGGTACGCCGTTGGCCCGGCTCTGGCACCAACATCCTGTAGGAGCAAGCTTGCTCGCGAAGACCGTCAACGATAACGCAGCGCTTGCAGTCAGCCCGCATCGCCTGTGCATTTTTCGCGAGCAAGCTCTCTCCTGCAGAAATCTGTAGCCAGCCTTTGGTCGCTGGAGTTAGCTTAAGGCACAACCGCTAACTCCCTTGCGAGGTGTGCAATGGCTCTCGATACATGGCTGGCCTTTTTCCTGGCCAGTTGGATCATCTCCCTTTCTCCTGGCGCCGGTGCCATCGCCTCGATGTCCAGCGGCCTACAGTACGGTTTTGTGCGTGGCTACTGGAACGCCATCGGCCTGCAACTTGGCCTGGCGATGCAGATTGCTGTGGTCGCCGGTGGTTTGGGGGCCATTCTGGCGGCCTCGTCTACTGCGTTCTATGCGATCAAATGGTTCGGCGTGGCCTACCTCGTGTACCTTGCCATCAAGCAATGGCGCGCTTTGCCCATGGACATGACCGATGACGCCGCCGTACGCCCGATCGGCAAACCGATGGCGATGATGTTCCGCGGCTTTCTGGTCAACGCCAGCAACCCCAAGGCGTTGGTGTTCATGCTGGCGGTGCTGCCGCAGTTCGTGAACCCGCAGGCGCCGTTGTTGATCCAGTACCTGATCCTTGGTGCGACCATGATCAGCGTCGATATGATCGTGATGGCGGGCTACACAGGGTTGGCCTCGAAAGTCTTGCGCCTGTTGCGTACGCCTAAACAACAGAAACGTGTGAACCGCACCTTTGCTGGCTTGTTTGTCGGCGCTGCCGGTTTCCTTGCCAGCCTGCATCGCGCCACGGCCTGACCAAGCGACTGGCTCAAAAATGTGGGAGCGGGCTTGCTCGCGAATACGGTATATCAGTCAAAGAAAATAGTGACTGAAGCACCGCATTCGCGAGCAAGCCCGCTCCCACATTGGTTTTAGGGTGATAAGAAATAACACCTTGAGTCGAATCCATTAAAGCTCAACAATAGTGTTACTTCGTATTTCCACTTGAGATTCATTCATGACCGCCCCTTTCCGCTTTCTCGCCTGGCTGCTGTTGCCGGCATTGCTGTCGTGCAGCCTCAATCTGTCGGCCGCGACCGCCGAGGGCGCGCCGCAAGCCCTGCATTTGCTTGACTACATTGGCGCCGACTACCCACCGACGGTAGAGGCGGGCAAGGTGGTGGATGACTCTGAATACCGCGAACAAGTCGAGTTTCTCGGGGTATTGCAGGGGCTGGTGGCGGAGTTGCCAGACAAGCCTGAGCGCGCCGAGCTGGTAAAGGGCGTTGATGAGCTGCTGGCCGCGGTCACTGCCCACCAGGACGGCGCGAGCGTTGCCCGCCAGGCTCGTCAATTGGGCGCCAAGCTGGCCGTGGCGTATGAAGTCAGCCAGGCCCCGGCCATCACGCCGGACCCGACGCGCGGCGCGCCGCTCTACGCCCAGCATTGTTCGGTGTGCCACGGCACAACGGGCGCCGGCGATGGCCCGGCAGGCGTGGGCATGACCCCACCGCCGGCTAACCTGCGCGATGCAACGCGCCTGGACCGCCTGAGCCTCTACGCGATCTATAACACCCTCGGCCTGGGCGTCGAAGGCACCGACATGCCGTCGTTCGCTGACCAATTGGACGACCGCCAGCGCTGGGACCTGGCAACCTATATCGCCGGCTTCACGGCCGACCCGGCCGCTGCCAAAGGCGAGCAGACATTCAACCTCGCCGACCTGGCCCGCCAGACCCCCACTGAAGTACTCGCCGCTGACGGCCCTGACGCTGCCACGACATTCCGCGCCCAGCGTGCGCAGCCGCCGCAGGTTCAGCGTGGCCCCGCGCAGTTGCTCGACTACACTGCCGCCACCCTGGACAAGAGCCTCGCGGCTTTCCGCAACGGCGACCATGAGCAGGCTTACGATCTATCCGTCGCAGCCTACCTGGAAGGCTTCGAGCTGGTGGAAAGCTCCCTGGATAACGTCGATGCCAATGTGCGCAAAGACACCGAGAAGGCCCTGATGGCCTATCGGCAATCGTTGCAGGACGGCTTGCCTATCGAGCAGGTGCAGCAGCGCTTGGATGCAGCCAAAGGCAAACTCACTGAATCGGCTGGTTTGCTGGGCGGCGATGGCCTGAGCTGGTCGTTGAGCTATATCTCCGGCTTGCTGATCCTGCTGCGTGAAGGCCTGGAAGCGATTCTGGTGCTGGCCGCGATCCTCGCCTTCCTGCGTAACACCGGCCAGCAATCGGCGGTGCGCAGCGTCAACGTCGGCTGGGGCCTGGCGCTGTTGGCGGGTTTGGGTACCTGGGCCTTGGCGGCCTATGTCATTGACGTCAGCGGCGCCCAGCGTGAGTTGCTTGAGGGCTGCACGGCGTTGTTTGCCAGTGTGATGGTGCTATGGCTCGGCGTGTGGATGCACGACCGGCGTCACGCGGCGGCCTGGCAGGACTACATCAAGAGCAGCCTGGTGGGCGGCGGTGGGCGTTTCGGGTTTGCCGTGCTGGCGTTCTTCTCGGTATATCGCGAACTGTTCGAAGTGATCCTGTTCTACGAAACCCTGTGGCTGCAGGCCGGCCCTGCCGGGCACAACGCGGTGCTGGCCGGTGGTGCCACGGCGCTGGTGCTGCTGGTGGGCCTGGCCTGGGTGATCCTGCGCGGTTCGGCGAAGTTGCCCCTGGCGCTGTTCTTTGGCATCAACGCCGCATTGCTGTGTGCGCTGTCGGTGGTGTTCGCCGGGCACGGTGTGAAAGCCTTGCAGGAAGCCGGCATTTTCGGCACGCGGCCAGTGGCGTTCTTTGACTTCGACTGGCTGGGCATCCACGCCGATGCGTACTCGTTGGGGGCACAGGCCGTGGCGATCCTGGCGATTGTGGTGTTGTATGGCCGTAGCCGCCTGACCGAAAAGCACCGGGCGGCGGCGTAGCATGCGCGTGTGGATCGACGCCGACGCCTGCCCTCGGGCGGCCAAGGACCAAGTGGTGAAGTTTGCCCTCAAGCGCCAGTTTGAGGTGGTGCTGGTCGCAGGGCAAAGCCAGATCAAGCCTAGCTTTGCCTGTGTGAAGCTGATCGTGGTGCCCAGCGGGCCGGATGCCGCCGATGATTACCTGGTGGAGCACGCCGTGCCCGGCGAACTGGTGATTTGCAGCGACGTGCCCTTGGCCGATCGACTGGTGAAGAAGGGCATCACGGCCCTCGACCCGCGTGGCAAGGAGTTCAGCCCTGCGAACATGAGCGAGCGGTTGGCGGTGCGCAACCTGTTCACCGACCTGCGCGAGCAAGGCCAGATGGGCGGCGGCCCGCCGCCCCACAGCGAAAAGGACAAGCAGGCGTTTGCCAATGCGCTGGACCGAATTCTTACCCGCTTGATGAAACCAGCCTGATCTGTGGCGAGGGAGCTTGCTCCCGCTGGGCTGTGCAGCAGCCCCAAAGCCGTCGTCAGTGTTTTATCTGAATCACCGCGTCAGCTTAGATGGGGCGGCTTCGCCACCCAGCGGGAGCAAGCTCCCTCGCCACAGGTGCATCCCCATCAGTCGTTTTCGTGGGTTAATTCCAATACCCGATCCACCAGCTTGTTGATGCCGGACGCCACCTCGCTGATGTTCTTGCCCAGCATATAGGCCGGTGTACTCACCAGCTTGCGCGCCTGGTCCTCGACGATATCCTCCACAGTGCATTCGACGTGGGTGGCGCCCATCTTGTCCAGGGCTGCGGCGGTGCTGGCATCGTTGCCGATGGTGCAGGTCACGCCAGGGCCGTAGATCTTGGCGGCCAGGGCCGGCGAAATGCAGATCAAACCCACCGGCTTGCCCGCTTCGGCAAAGGCTTCAGCCAGTGCCAGCACCTGGGGGTTGATGCTGCAGCCGGCGCCTTCCACGGCAAAGTTCGACAGGTTCTTGGCCGCGCCAAAACCGCCCGGCACGATCAGCGCGTCAAAGTCTGCGGCGTTGGCTTGGCCAATATCCTTCACGGTGCCTCGAGCGATGCGCGCGGATTCCACCAGCACATTGCGAGACTCGGGCATTTCTTCGCCCGTGAGGTGGTTGATCACGTGCAACTGCGCAACGTCGGGTGCAAAGCATTCCACTTGAGCGCCGCGCTGGTCCAGGCGCAGCAGGGTGATCACGCTTTCATGGATCTCTGCGCCGTCGTACACGCCACAGCCGGAAAGGATCACTGCAATCTTTTTGCTCATGGGCATTTCTCCTGATTCATGGCGTTAAATGTCTACTAATTTGTAACCTCTTGCCAATGGGAACTCACGTCGCTGCACCTAATCTTGATGTAACAAAAATAGACCGGACTAGCCCATGGACTTTGTGCCTTACGCAGTACCGTTTTTTATTGCCCTGATCGTGGTCGAGTTGCTGGCCGACCGTTGGCGTGGCGTGCGCAACTACCGAGTGGCGGATGCCATCAACAGCCTCAGCACCGGAGTGCTGTCCACCACCACAGGCTTGCTCACCAAGGGCGTGGGCCTGCTGACCTACGCGTTCGCCATCGAGCACCTGGCGCTGTTCGAATTGCCTGGCCAGAGTGCCTGGACCTGGGTGTTTGCCTTTGTGTTCTATGACTTCTGCTACTACTGGCTGCACCGCATGGGTCATGAGCGCAACATACTGTGGGCCGCGCATTCGGTGCATCACCAGAGCGAGGACTACAACCTCAGCACCGCTTTGCGCCAGACCAGCACCGGTTTCCTGCTGAGCTGGATCTTCTACTTGCCCCTGGCGGTGGTTGGTGTGCCACTGGTGGTGTTTATCAGCGTGGCGTCGCTCAACCTGCTGTATCAATTCTGGGTCCATACACGCCATGTTCCCAAGCTTGGCTGGTTCGAATGGTTTTTCGTCACACCGTCCAATCATCGGGCCCACCATGCGCAGAACGCTCTCTACATGGATCGCAACTACGGCGGGGTGTTCATTATTTGGGACCGACTGTTCGGTACCTTCCAGGAGGAAGACGATAACGAACCGGTGATTTTCGGTGTGACCACACCCTTGGCCAGCTGGAACCCGCTGTGGGCCAACCTGCAGTTTTATGCGCAACTCTGGAGTGACGCCCGGCGTACTGAGCGTTGGTGGGACAAGCTGCGTATCTGGTTCATGCGCACCGGCTGGCGCCCGGCGGACGTCAAGGCCAAGTACCCGATGGCCAAGCCGGACCTGAGTCAGTTCCGCAAATTCGAGGTGCCGCTGGATGTGCGCCAACAGGTCTACATCGCCTTGCAGTTTGCGGCCTATGTAGGGTTTGGCAGTTATCTGATGAATTTCGGTGAGGGCTTGCCCTCCACGGCGCTGGTCCTTGGCTGGGGCACGATGGCGCTGGGGTTGTTTACCCTGGGCGTGGCGCTGGAGAATCGCCCATGGGCGCTGAAGGCCGAGCTGGCGCGCCTGGCGCTGAATGTTCCCTTGGTATGGCTGGCGCCGCTGGTGGGGTTGTGGCCCGCCAGCAACCTGGGCTGGCTGGGCCTGGCGAGCTACAGCCTGCTCAGCATCATCGGCCTCTACTGTTGCAGAAGCCGGCTTACTCGGTTGGTGTCTTAGGCGTTTCGACCGAGGCTGGCTCGTTAGCCAGCCGAGCCTTGGCCTCGGCACAGGCTTGGCGGGCGATGCGGGCATTCTTGAAGCGACGGCGCAGCCACAGGCCAAAGCCCAGCACCAGCAAGGCGGCCAATACCCACAACTCGTATTTCTTGACGCTGCCGAGCATTCCTTCCAGCACTGCGCCGAAGTGATAGGCTGCCGCCCCCAGTGCCGCGGCCCAGATCGCCGCGCCAATACCGTTCAGAACCAGGTAGCGCAACGGTGGGTAGCCGGACAGGCCAATCGCCACGGGCATCACCGTGCGCAACCCGTATACGAAGCGGAAACTCAATACCCAGATATCCGGATGCTTGCGGATATGTTCCAGTGCCTTGTCGCCCATCAGTTGCCAGCGCGGCTTGCGCGCCAGCAACTTGCGGCCGTGCTTGCGCCCCATGTAGTACCAGAGCTGGTCGCCGGCGTAGCTGCCAAAAAAGGCAACGACCACCACCAGGTTGATATCCATGTAGCCACGGAACGCCAGGAAGCCTGCGAGTACAAGGATGGTCTCGCCTTCGAAGAACGTGCCGAGAAAGAGGGCAAAGTAGCCGAAGTCATGCAGAAATTGTTGAAGCATGGTCTAGGGTGCTGGCGAAATGAACGCGCAGCCTACGCCTTCACGAAGATTCATGAAAGTATCGAGATGTGTCACGAAGTGAACAATTCCTACGCAAATGACGAATGGGACTACAGGTCGTGTCGATAAGCACAACTGTCATTCATTCGTCATAATGGCCGCTTATAACTGCAACGCTCGCCCGTAAACACGGGCTCAGGAGTCTGTCGTGAGCTTTACCCCTGCCAATCGCCTGTTCCCCGCCACCCGTCTGCGTCGCAATCGTCGTGATGATTTTTCTCGTCGCCTGGTACGTGAAAATGTACTGACCACGAATGATCTGATCCTGCCGGTTTTCGTGCTCGACGGTGAAAATCGCCGGGAAGCGGTGGCGTCGATGCCGGGTGTGGAGCGTCTGACCATTGACCTGTTGCTTGAAGAGGCGGCGAAGTGGGTCGAATTGGGCATCCCGGCGCTGGCGCTGTTCCCGGTGACCCCGGCCGAACTCAAGACCCTGGACGCCGCCGAAGCCTGGAACCCCCAGGGGATTGCCCAGCGTGCCACCCGTGCCCTGCGCGAGCGTTTCCCGGAGCTGGGCGTGATCACCGACGTGGCCCTGGACCCTTTCACCACCCACGGCCAGGATGGCATTCTTGACGAAGACGGTTATGTTCAGAACGACATCACCGTCGATGCACTGGTCAAGCAGGCGTTGTCCCACGCGGCTGCGGGCGCCCAGGTGGTTGCACCGTCGGACATGATGGACGGACGCATCCAGGCGATTCGCGAAGCCCTTGAGCTGGCCGGTCACGTCAATGTGCGGATCATGGCCTACTCGGCCAAATACGCCAGCGCCTACTACGG
The DNA here is from genome assembly GCF_021605325.1 of Pseudomonas sp. PA-7-1E. NCBI lineage: Bacteria > Pseudomonadati > Pseudomonadota > Gammaproteobacteria > Pseudomonadales > Pseudomonadaceae > Pseudomonas > Pseudomonas sp. PA-7-1E. The sequence goes on along the minus strand of NZ_WKFA01000005.1, from coordinate 202,159 downwards.
CCCATTCCGCGATGCGGTAGGCTCGGCGCTGAACCTGGGCAAGGCCAACAAGGCCTCGTACCAGATGGACCCGGCCAATAGCCAGGAAGCCCTGCACGAAGTGGCCACCGACCTGGCCGAAGGCGCCGATATGGTGATGGTCAAGCCGGGGATGCCTTACCTGGACATTCTTTACCGGGTCAAAGAGGAATTCAAGGTGCCGACCTTTGTCTATCAGGTCAGCGGTGAATACGCCATGCACATGGCGGCGATCCAGAATGGTTGGTTGAGTGAAGGGGTGATCCTCGAATCCCTGACTGCCTTTAAACGTGCCGGCGCTGATGGCATTCTGACCTACTTCGCCGCCCGCGCCGCCCAATTGCTTAGAGAGCAACAATAGCCCTCACAGGAACACTCGATGAATACCGAAGGACTCTCAGAAGTTGCCGTAAAAGACGCTCACCCGGTGGTTGAACAAGTCGCCCAGACCCCGCCGGAGCTGGAGCCTGCACCGCCTGCGGTGGTGGCCGAAGCGCCTGCGCCGGCGCCAGTGCCAGTGCCAGTGGTCACCAACCTGGATGACAGCAGCCTGTACATCCACCGCGAGTTGTCACAACTGCAATTCAACATCCGCGTGCTCGAGCAGGCGCTGGATGAGTCCTACCCCTTGCTGGAACGGCTGAAATTCCTGCTGATTTTCTCCAGCAACCTGGACGAGTTCTTCGAGATCCGTGTTGCCGGCCTCAAGAAGCAGATCACCTTCGCCCGTGAGCAAGCCGGTGCCGACGGCCTGCAACCGCACCAGGCCCTGGCGCGTATCAGTGAGCTGGTGCACGGCCATGTGGACCGCCAGTACGCGATCCTCAACGACATCCTGCTGCCGGAGCTGGAAAAGCATCAGGTCCGCTTCATTCGTCGTCGTCACTGGACCGCCAAGATCAAGACCTGGGTGCGCCGTTACTTCCGGGACGAAATTTCGCCGATCATCACGCCTATCGGCCTCGACCCGACGCACCCGTTCCCCTTGCTGGTGAACAAGAGCCTCAACTTCATCGTCGAACTCGAAGGTATCGACGCTTTCGGCCGCGATTCGGGCCTGGCGATCATTCCAGCGCCGCGTCTGTTGCCTCGGATCATCAAGGTACCGGAAGAGGTAGGGGGCGCTGGCGACAACTATGTATTCCTGTCGTCGATGATCCACGCGCACGCCGATGACCTGTTCCAGGGCATGAAGGTCAAGGGCTGCTACCAGTTCCGCCTGACTCGTAACGCCGACCTGGCGTTGGACTCCGAAGACGTTGAAGACTTGGCCCGTGCCCTGCGCGGCGAACTGTTCTCGCGGCGCTATGGCGATGCGGTGCGCCTGGAAGTGGCGGACACCTGCCCGAAACATTTGTCGGACTACCTGCTCAAGCAGTTCAACCTGGCCGAGTCGGAGCTGTACCAGGTCAACGGCCCTGTAAACCTGACGCGCCTGTTCAGCATCACCGGCTTGGACAGTCACCCGGAGCTGCAATACAAGCCGTTCACTCCGCAGATCCCGAAACTTTTGCAAAACAGCGAGAACATCTTCAGCGTGGTGAGCAAGCAGGACATCCTGCTGCTGCACCCCTTCGAGTCGTTCACCCCGGTGGTCGACCTGCTGCGCCAGGCTGCCAAGGACCCGCACGTCCTGGCCGTGCGCCAGACCCTGTACCGCAGCGGTGCCAACTCGGAAATCGTCGATGCGTTGGTGGATGCTGCGCGTAACGGCAAGGAAGTCACCGCGGTGATCGAGTTGCGGGCGCGCTTTGACGAGGAGTCCAACCTGCAACTGGCCAGCCGCCTGCAAGCGGCCGGTGCGGTGGTGATCTACGGCGTGGTCGGCTTCAAGACCCACGCCAAGATGATGTTGATTCTGCGCCGTGAGGCCGGTGAAATTGTGCGTTACGCCCACTTGGGTACCGGCAACTACCACGCCGGCAACGCGAAGCTCTACACCGACTACAGCCTGCTGACATCCGATGACGCGCTGTGTGAAGACGTCGGCAAGTTGTTCAGCCAGTTGATCGGCATGGGCAAGACCTTGCGCATGAAGAAGCTGCTGCACGCGCCGTTCACCCTCAAGAAGGGCATGCTCGACATGATTGCCCGCGAGACCCAGTTCGCTCTCGACGGTAAACCGGCGCACATCATCGCCAAGTTCAACTCGCTGACCGATCCTAAGATCATCCGCGCGCTGTACAAGGCCAGCCAGTCCGGTGTGCGCATCGACCTGGTGGTGCGTGGCATGTGCTGCCTGCGCCCCGGCATTGTGGGCGTGTCGCATAACATCCACGTGCGCTCGATCATCGGCCGCTTCCTGGAGCACACACGCGTGTTCTACTTCCTCAACGGCGGCGAAGAGCAGATGTTCCTCTCCAGCGCCGACTGGATGGAACGCAACCTCGACAAGCGTGTGGAGACCTGCTTCCCGGTAGAAGGCAAGAAGCTGATCATGCGGGTCAAGAAGGAGCTGGAAAGCTACCTGACCGACAACACCCATAGCTGGAGCCTGCAGTCGGATGGGCGCTACGTGCGTAACACGCCGACCGGCAACCAGAACCCGCGCAGCGCGCAGGCGACGTTGCTGGAGAAGTTGGGTAGCCCGATTCTGACGGTGAACTAGCCCAGGCATACGCAATTCCATGTGGGAGCGGGCTTGCTCGCGAATGCGGTGTGTCAGTCAATGCATCTGGTGACTGATCCACTGCATCCGCGAGCAAGCCCGCTCCCACATTTGTTCTGCAGAATGCTTTTAGATTTGCTTAGCGCAGGTTCAGGCTGAACCCTACCCGCGTCAGCCATTCCGCTTCCTGGGCGAAGTCCGCCTGGGTCAGCTGGTTTTCATCCAGCCAGCCTTTGGGGAACATCACTTCCAGGCTATCGCCATCGGCGTGCAGTTTGACCTGGGGCATTTCCTGGGTGCCGCGGATGTGGTGGAACAGGATTGCAAAGCGCAGCAGCGCACACAGGCGGATCAGCTTGATGCCGTCTTTACCGAACTCGGCAAACTTGTCCTTGGGAATATTGCGACGATGGCCGCGTACCAGCAGCGCGAGCATCTGTTGGTCTTCCCGCGAGAAACCGGCCAGGTCCGAGTGTTCGATCAGGTACGCGCCGTGCTTGTGATAATGGTAGTGGGCGATGTCCAGGCCGACCTCATGCACCTTGGCTGCCCAGCCGAGTAACTCGCGCCAGACGCCGTCTTCCAGGTCCCAGTCCTCGGCCACCTGGTCGAAGGCGTGCAAGGCTTTGCGCTCGACGCGGGCGGCTTGCTCCAGGTCGACGTGGTAACGCTCCATCAGCGAGCTGAGGGTGCGCTCTCGCACGTCTTCATGATGGTGCCGGCCCAGCAGGTCGTAGAGCACACCTTCGCGCAGGGCGCCGTCACAGTGGTCCATGCGTTGCAGTTCGAGGGCGTCAAAGATGGCTTCGAGAATCGCCAGGCCCGCAGGGAAAATGGCGCGACGGTCGGGCTTGATGCCGTCGAAGTCGATTTTCTCTGCATCCCCCAGCTTGAACAGCTTGCGCTTGAGCCACGCCAGGCCTTCGGCGTTCACCTCACCGGTGCCATGGCCACCGGCCTTCAAGGCCAGGCCAATGGCACGGATGGTGCCGGACGAGCCGATGGCTTCATCCCAGGTCAGGCGGTGCAAGGCATGTTCGATGCTCATGATTTCCAGACGCGCTGCGGTGTAGGCCTGGGCATAACGCGCCGGGGTGATCTTGCCATCCTTGAAATAACGCTGGGTGAAACTCACACACCCCATCTGCAGGCTTTCACGCAGTAGGGGTTCGAAACGCTGGCCGATAATGAACTCGGTGCTGCCACCGCCAATGTCTGCCACCAGGCGTTTGCCGGGCGTGTCGGCCAGGGTGTGGGACACGCCGAGGTAGATCAGGCGTGCCTCTTCACGGCCCGAGATGACTTCCACCGGATGCCCGAGGATTTCCTCGGCGCGATGGATGAATTCGTTGCGGTTGCGCGCTTCGCGCAAGGCGTTGGTGCCAACGATACGCACCGCGCCAGGGGGCATGCCGTTGATCAGTTGCGCGAAACGCTTGAGGCAATCGAGTCCGCGCTGCATGGATTCTTCATTGAGCTTGCGCTCGTCGTCGATCCCGGCGGCCAGTTGCGCCTTCTCGCCGAGCCGCTCAAGGATGCGGATCTCGCCGTTCTGAGCCTTGGCCACGACCATATGAAAGCTGTTGGAGCCCAGGTCGATGGCGGCGATCAAGGACAGATTCTTGGCTTGGGATTGCGGCATGGTTTGGGGGTCTCGGTCGATAACCTTGCCATCGTGCCACGATCGACGGCTGGCGCCAACGCGTAGTGCCAGAGGAATTTTCCCCAATCACTCATCAGAAATTGTGAATGCCGCTTGTAGGAGGTGGTTGCGATAGCTGTGTTATTGGGTCAGGAGTCGCTGTAGTTCATAACTTGCAGTGTGCGTAATTTCTGGATGGTCAACTTAGTCCTACATGTGTATGCATATTTGTCTTGGTTTTTTGTGTTTGCTCCTACAGTAAACAATCTAAATGTGAGCCGTTTTCGCAGAGCTGTCTTACGTTGATTGAGGTATTTTTCCGGCTTAATTATTTATGTGTGGCGCCGATACTGCCGGTCGGCAATTAAGCCGTGGCGGTAATTATTTGTCGCTCAGGGCTTGTGCAAGGGGGTAGTTATGCGTGTGGGGTTCAACAAGTGAACACCTCACATCGCTGACTATAGGTGCTGTTTTTACATGTTCAGGAAATTAAGGTGCTCAGATGAAGAGCAAAGGGTCAGTGCCGGCGGGACTGCTTCTGGCTGCTGTAGATTTAAGCGTCGAAGCAGCCAATCTATGAGTGAAGGGTATTAATGGCCCCGCCCGTTGCAGTTTAACACTATGAGTTCGATGGCAAGCAGCCTGCGCTAGAGCTGTGTTATTTCCGATAGTTGTTGTGTCGGCAGTTTTAGTGATGAGCGATATCGGTTTTTTGCTAGCGAATCCATTTCTATGTCTATGCAGGATGTAAGATCATGAAAGTAAAGTTTGTTTTGGTGGCAGGTATGGTGCTTTCGGTGGCTAGTCTGAGTGCTCAGGCCTCAGAGTTGCGCGTAAAGGGGGCCATTGTTCCTGCCAGTTGCAGTTTTACAATGACTAATGCCGTTTTCGATTATGGTGATATCCGGCCGTCGAGCCTAAGCGAAACTCAGTATACGCGTTTGACGGCGAAGTCTACGCCGTTCGCTGTTAAATGCGAGGGAAGTGCACTTACTGCGGTTGGGCTCAAGGCAGTGGATAATCGTTCATCCAGCAAAGTGCCAGGTATCGTTAGCTCAATAGACCAGGGCTACACTGATAACTACAACTATGGATTGGGTTTGTCGTCCAAAGGACAAAAAATAGGGGGTTATGCCGTACATGTTCAAAACTCTATTGCTGATGGGCGAACCGTCCGTACAGTGACTTCCGCAGACAATGGCAATACATGGACGAACTATCGAAGTAACGCGTTGGGTCAAGGCGGCGATGTCATTGCCTGGTGGGGTGGTTCAGGAGCGCAAACACCACTTAAGGTTAATTCGGTATCGGGGAATATTCAGATTATCACCTTTATTAATAAAAAGTCCGCGCTCGATGTGGGCAGTAAAATTGAGTTGGACGGTCACGCAACCTTGGAGCTTCGTTACCTCTAGGCTCCTATTCGTACTTCCTTGATCAGATAATTCGCATCGGTGTGTGGGTGATAGCGCAGGCCTAATTGTCATCGGGTTTGATCTGATATTTATCGTTATGTTGAGAGTGCTAAAAATGAATAAGACGATGTTTGTAATGAGTGTCGCGTGCTTGGCGTCCCTTGGTTTTCATGCTCAAGCTGCTGACCTGAGTGTGAAAGGAACGATTGCCCCCGTCAGCTGCAGTTTCACGATAACCAATTCGGTTTTTGACTACGGAAGGATTGACCCGAATTCCCTGAGCCCGACGCGTTATACACAGTTGGCTAAAAAGACAACGCCTTATTCGATCAAGTGTGCCAGCAATGTCAAGACAACGGTGGCGATCAGGGCGTCGGACAATCGTGCAAGCTCTCGAATTCCCGGCATGATGCTCAGTCTTTTTGGCAGTAATTATAAAGATATTTATAACTTCGGATTGGGTGCTACGTCCCAAGGGCAAAAGATTGGTGGGTATCTGATCCACTTACGTAATTCTGTGGCGGACGGTGTAGCGGTGGGGATTGTTGGTTCCGAGAATAATGGCGGATATTGGCATACGAATAGCACCCAAGCCGTCGGCCATACCTCCAACCTTACGGCTTGGCGGGCAGGAAATGTCTACGCACCTATCAAGCTTAATACGGTGGCAGGCCAAATTGAAGTGTTGCCTGTTATCAATAAAACATCAGAGTTAAATATGAGTAATCAGATTAATCTGGACGGTCAGGCTACTTTAGAGCTGCGCTATCTATAACTAGGTTCGGAAAGGGGCCGAGCAGAGCCACGCTTTATTAAGCGGGCTTTGTGTCGGCCAATATTTCTTTCGCAAAGCCTGTGCGCACAAGTGGGTAGTGAAGTGATGGTTAAAAGATTTCTTAAATCATGCTTGTTAATAGGTTTTTTCTTGCCGGCGGTGCTGTTCGCCGACGGTATGCGTCCTGATACCACCGTCATTGTGCTACATGAGGCAGAAGGTGAAGTCAGCATTAACGTCACCAATACGGATAGCAGTCCGGCACTGCTGCACTCGGTTATCGAGGATGTCCCGGAAGATACCGAGCAACTGATTGTTGTCACCCCACCGGTCACACGTGTGGATGCAGGAGAGCGTCAGATGGTGCGGTTTCTTTCAATAGGCACCGAACCACTCAAGACCCAGCGCCTGAAGCGTGTGTCCTTCGAAGGAATTCCTCAGGCACAACCTGGTTCCGGTGCGACCATTGGTATCAGCCTTCGGCAGAACCTTCCGCTGATCCTGCATCCCAAAGGCTTGCCAAAGAACGATGCGCCTTGGGAGTTACTGACCTGGCATCTTCAGGCCAACGTCTTGAATGTGCGCAACGACAGCCCCTACGTAGTTCGCTTGGCGGCAGACGTCCGTCTTAATCCGCAACGAGTGACGGCCAGCCTTGCTCGTACCTACGTGCTGCCTGGCGAAGTGTTGCAGGTGGCCTTGGACAAGCCTGTACCCGGTGCGACCTCGGTCACCCTTGAACCCGCGACCGTCTACGGCTTCGCTGTCGATAGCTACGATGCGCTGCTCATCACGAATGCGCCGTGACCGTTCATGAACACAACCAATGGCAATTTCGGTGCAGCTCCCGACGACTTGAATCATGTACAAAAGCGTGAGGCGCTTTTCAGGCGAAGCGGGCTGAGCCTGTCGGTGTGCATGGCAATGATGGCGGTGGTGGTCACGGATGCTTCTGCCGCCCGTGTATCGAGCATTTCCGGGTTCGACTTGGAAACGCTGCAGGCGCGGGGTATCAGCCCTTCGGTTGCCCACTATTTTCGTCATGCGCCACGTTTCAGTGAGGGTGTGAGGGTCGTGGACCTGCACGTCAACGGTGAGCGGATAGGCTTGACGGATGCTCGGTTCGATAAAGAAGGCGAGCTATGTTTTACCCGTAGTTTGCTTGATCGTGGCAGCTTGCGGGTACCTTCCTCGGTGATCGACAAAAGTGTCCCCCCCGAGCAAGCCTGTCATGACTTCAAAGCCGAATACCCTGAGACAGTAACGACATTGCGTCCTGGCAACGAAGAGGTGTCGTTGGTGGTGCCTACGCAAGCGCTGCGAGACGTTCAGCGAGACTCCGGCAGCTATGCGCGCGGAGGCACGGCAGCGCTACTCAATTACGACGTCCAGGCAATCAACAGTCATTCCAGGGCGGATACATATCGGTATCTTTCAGCCTCCACAGAGGTGGGCTTCAATTTTGGCGATTGGATTGCCCGTAGCCGCCAGCTTTATATTTCCAACGATCGCCGCACAACGGCCGAACACCTTTTCGCCTATGCACAACGGGATTTCTTGCCTTTGGCTTCGACCTTCCAGGTCGGTCAGATATCGAGCAATAACCCGGTGTTTGGGGGAGTACAACTGACGGGCGCGCAGATTTTCCCCGATGGTATTGAAAGTGGTGGCAGTCACAATGGCGTGGTAGTCGAGGGGCGAGCCCTGAGCCAATCACGGGTGGAAGTACGGCAATCCGGCGCGTTGATCTATACCACGGTCGTTCCTGAGGGGCCTTTTACGCTGACCAATCTGCCCTTGCTCAACGGCACCAGCGACCTTCAGGTCACGGTGATAGAGACCCAGGGCGGGCAGCGCAGTTTTATCGTGCCGGCTGCTACGTTCCGCGCAGTGGTCCCCGTGAAGTCTGGATATACAGCTTCTTTGGGCAAGATCCGCGAGGTGGAGGGGAGAGGGGCCAAAGAGCCCCTGCTGGCCATGGCCAGTGGTACGTGGGCTGTGGGCAAGGACAGCGCGGTCAGCGCAGGGGTACAAGGTACCGATAGCTACAATGCGGTGGGGCTTGCCCTGGACAGCAGCTTTTCCCAGCGCTTTTCCCTGGGGGTGCGTAACAACTTGTCCCGGGATCATTCAACAAACGTACAAGGCGCGCGCAACAGTGTGTCTGTGAGCGTCGGCCTGCCTGCGAATGTACAGATGTCCTTGAGTGCCACTGCGCAGACACCGGGCTATCGTGACGTCATCGATACAGTGACGCCTCATGTAAACGATGTGGATGGTTCGCGATTCAAGAACCAGTACACCGTAGGATTCAGTTGGGCGGACCCTCAGTTGGGTGGCTTCTCAATCGGTTATAACCGGGGGGCCGATTTCAAGAGCCGGATTACCCAGAATATCTACGGCACGTGGAACAAGAGCTTCAGATATGCCAGCGTCGGTGTGACCGTGGACTCTCAGATTGGCCAGTCCAACAGTGCCGATGACCGGAACGATGACGGATTGGGTATTCGACTGCAGGTCAGTGTTCCCTTGGGCCGTGATCGGAGCCTCAGCGCATTCGCTCGACGTCAGGGAGAGCGCTCCAGTATCGGCACTGCCTATGATGAGCGTGTCGACGAGACGCTGAACTACCAGATACGCAGCGACAGAGACTTCGCAGGGCATCGTGAGCACACCCTGGGCGGCACGCTCAACGCGTCTTCTCGTTACGCGCAAGTGGGGCTGGGGCTGAATCGTGACTCGTCCAGCACCAGTTACTCCGGGCAATTGCAAGGGGCGGTGGTCGCCCATTCTGAAGGTTTCACATTGTCGCCGTATCGGGTTGAGGACACGTTTGGCGTGGTCTCGGTGGGCGAGGTTGCCGGTGCTCGTCTTACCACACCTCAAGGGCCGGTTTGGACCGACCCGTGGGGCAAGGCTGTGATCGCCAGTTTGCCGGCTTATCAATCGAGCGTGTTGGAACTGGAAGGCAAAAGCCTACCTCGCCAGATGGATATCAAGAACGGTACCAAGGTCCTGGAAGCGGGCCGTGGATCCTTCAACAGGGTCGATTTCGAAGTAATCAACGTACGCCGGGTACTGCTGCGCGCTACGGATATACACGGCAAACCATTGCCTCAGGGCGCTGCCGTGCTGGGGCCAGAAAATGCATTGCTGACCACGGTGGTTGGGGATGGGATGATTTTTCTCAGCAACGTCGACGCCCCCCAGTCCCTTAAAGTCTCTTCCAGCACAGTGTCCTGCGCGCTGCAACTCGACCTTCCGGAGCAAACCTATAATGGCAAATTCTACGAAACCGCTTCGGCGGTCTGTCGGTGAGATGGCCCGCATGAACGAGTGGCGTATCGGGTGCCTCAAAGGCTTGGGGCTGTTGTTGAGCTGCCTTTTACTGGCAGCGCCGGCAAGTGCTGCGAACTGCCGCCTGTCCCTGAGCCAGCCCATCATCGATTACGGCCTGCTTCGCCCAGGCGAACAGCTCGAAAATCGGGGTGCTTCGCTGGGAAAGCGTATGGTACGTCTGAACGTGATCTGCGTGGAGGCTGCGGTGATTGCGCTACGTTTTCAAGGCGTGCCGGCCAATGAGACTGGCTACAGGTTCGGCCGCCAGGGCTTTTTCAACCTGACGCTTCAGCATCCTCAACTCGACGGTAAACCCATCGAGTTAGCGCAATGGCACAACCCTACCGAACGGGACGCCCAGCTACGCCCAGGCCAATCTCTGGTAGTGCTGGTCGGCGGAGTCCCTGCCAGAGGCCACGCTTTTTCGGCGCAGGTGCAAGTAGACACCTGGCTATCGAGCACAGCCACTGCTGTTGGCAATAAAACCACATACGAGGGCAATGGGCGTTTCGAGCTGGTGTCCGGTGGCTGAGTCCTCAGGCAGGTGATCCATGGCTGCCGATGAAGTTTGCCAGCTCGGCAGATTGCGGATGTGCAAACAGCACTTTCGGATCGCCCACTTCATGCACCTTTCCCTGGTGCATGAACACCAACTTATCCCCAACCTCCCGGGCAAAACGCATTTCGTGGGTCACCATGATCAGGGTCATGCCGTCTTTAGCCAACTGGCGCACCACGCTGAGTACTTCATTGACCAGCTCCGGGTCCAGGGCCGATGTGATTTCATCGCACAGCAGCACTTTGGGTGACATGGCCAGTGCGCGGGCAATGGCGACTCGCTGTTGCTGGCCACCGGACAGTCGATCAGGGAAAGCGTCGAACTTCTCGCCCAGGCCTACCCGATCCAGCATCTGCTTTGCCAACTGCACCGCTTTGGCCTTTGGCACTTTCTGCACCACTTGCGGCGCCAGCATCACGTTCTCGCCCACGGTCAGGTGCGGGAACAGATTGAATTGCTGGAACACCATGCCGACCTTCTGCCGCAGGCTGCGCAGGTCGGCGCGGGCCGCGTCGAGGTACTCACCATCGACTTCGATAACGCCGTCGTTGATCGACTCCAGACCATTGAGGGTGCGCAGCAAGGTGGACTTGCCCGAGCCGCTGCGGCCGATGATTGCCACCACCTGGCCTTCGTCCACCGTCAGGTCGATGCCCTTGAGCACGTGGTGATCGCCGTAATACTTATGCAGGGCAGAAATTCTAAGCAGAGGCATGCAGTCTCCTTTCCAGGTAGCGCGCACTGAGGGACAAGGGGTAGCAAAGCAGGAAGTAACCGAGGGCCACCAGGCCATAGACCATGAAGGGTTCGAAGGTGGCGTTGGCGAGCATGCCGCCCGTCTTGGTCAGTTCGGTGAAGCCGATGATCGAGGTCACGGCGGTGCCTTTGACCACCTGCACCGAGAAGCCCACTGTCGGCGCGACAGCAATACGTAGCGCCTGGGGCAAGATCACGTAGCGCAGTTGTTCAAGCGGGTTGAGGGCCAGGCTGGCCGAGGCTTCCCATTGGCCGTGGGCAATGGAGTCGACGCAGCCGCGCCATATTTCAGCCAGGTAAGCGCTGGTAAACAGGGTCAACGCAATCGCCGCTGCCAGCCAGGGCGATATGTCCACGCCGAGCAGGGCAACGCCGAAAAACACCAGGAACAGCTGCATCAGCAGTGGCGTGCCCTGGAACAGTTCGATATAGGCGCGGGCAATGTTGCGTGGGAACGCTTTGCGGCTGATGCGCAGGGTCATCACCAGTAAGCCGATCAGGCCGCCGCCCACAAACGCCACTAGTGATAGCAGCAGCGTCCATTGCAGGCCGGTAAGCAGGTTGCGCACGATGTCCCAGAACGAAAAATCACTCATCGGCTGTTCCTCATGACAAACCGTCGGCCGATCCAGTTGAGCAACTGGCGAATCATCAGCGCCATGCACAGGTACACCAGGGTGGTCAGGGCATAGGTTTCAAAGGCCCGGAAATTACGCGACTGGATAAAGTTGGCGGCAAAGCTCAGCTCTTCAGTCGCGATCTGCGAACACACCGCCGAGCCGAGCATCACGATGATGATCTGGCTGCTCAGGGCTGGCCACACCTTGCCCAGGGCTGGTAGCAACACCACATGGCGGAACGCCTCGAAGCGCGTCATTGCCAGCGCCGCGGCCGCTTCCAGTTGCCCCCGTGGGATGGCCTGGATACCCGCACGTATGATCTCGGTGGAGTACGCCCCCAGGTTGATTACCATCGCCAGCACGGCGGCTTGCCATTCGGTGATTTTCAACCCCAGGGACGGCAGTCCGAAGAAGATGAAGAACAGTTGCACCAGGAACGGCGTGTTGCGGATCAACTCGACATACACACCAAAGAGCCATGCAAACGGCTGGATCTTCCACGCCCGTACCACGGCGCCGACAGTGCCCAGTGCCACGCCGAGGAGGGCGCCAATGGCCGTCAGCTCAAGGGTGAACAGCGCGCCACGCAGGAGCAGGTCGGTATTGGCCAGCACCGGCACAAAGTCGAATTGATAGGCCATCGTTGAGCTCCGCGTCAGAGGTCGGCAGGCAGCGGTTCTTTGAGCCACTGCATGGCGTTTTTCTCCAGGCTACCGTCAGCCTTGGCCGCGACCAGGATCTGGTTGACCTTTTCCAACAGCGCCGGCTCGTTCTTGTTCACGCCTACGTACACCGGCGAATCCTTGAGTTTCACCTTCAGTGCCGGTACGCGCTTGGGGTTGCGTTCGCTGATGGCCACCATGACCACGTTGCCACTGGCGATCAGGTCGACCTGGCCGGCCAGGTAGGCGGCGATGGTGGAGTTGTTGTCTTCAAAACGCTTGATCGTGGCTTCCTTGGGCGCTACCGCGGTCAGCTCGATGTCTTCGATGGCGCCACGGGTCACGCTGATGGTCTTGCCCTTGAGGTCGTCGAGGCTGGCGATGGCGGCATCAGGCGGCCCAAACACGGCAAGGTAGAACGGCGCGTAGGCGTTGGAGAAGTCGATGACTTTTGCGCGCTCGGGGTTCTTGCCCAGGCTGGAAATCACCAGGTCGACCTTGCCGGTGGTGAGGAACGGGATGCGGTTGGTGCTGTTCACCGGGGTCAGTTCCAGCTTGACCTTGAGTTGGTCGGCCAGCAGCTTGGCGGTGTCGATGTCCAGGCCACGGGGTTGCATGTCAGGGCCCACCGAGCCAAACGGCGGAAAGTCCTGGGGGACGGCAACCTTCAGCGTGCCACGAGCGACGATGTCATCCAGACCATTCGCCTGGGCGGGTGCCTGGCTCAGCATAAGGCTGGCAAACAGGGCAGTGAGCAGGGCGCTGTAGCGCTTGGTCATGGCAACTCTCCGAAAAAGGCGAAGGAATTTTCTGAGTTTGCCCAGTGCACAGCCCATGCCAGCACCGTTCGGATCGTCTGCAAGGCTGATGTTTATTGAGGTGCACAGGTCTTACTGGTCTGAACAGTTGCCAGGGTTTTCGCACCCTTTTCGAGCGCTGACAAAAAGCTGCGAGCCCCTTTGGGGCGTGGCTTGCAGCCGGCCATAAATAGTTTTACAACGGGTCACGCAGCTATCGGGAACCTGTGCTTTTTATGAATTCCATTGCCCAAGCCGTACCGGAGGCGGCCTTGCAGGCCATCCGCAAACTCATCAAGGAGCAAGGCTTCGGGCCGGGCGATGCGTTACCGTCCCAGCGCGACCTGGCCCTGCAATTGGGGGTGAGTCGGGCTTCGTTGCGTGAGGCGCTGTCATCGCTTAGCGCCTTGGGCGTGGTCAGTGTGCAGGCGGGCAAGGGCGTGTTCGTGCAGGACGTGCAAGAAGCGCCAGGCTTTGCCTGGCCCTTCGCGGCGCAGGCTACGCCGCCGGATATCTTCCAGCTGCGCTACGCATTGGAGGGGTTTGCGGCGGGGTTGGCAGCAATGACACTGACCATCGAGGCGCTGGACAGCCTGGAGGATAATGTCGAAGCCATGCACAGAGTGCTCAAGGCGGGTGACTTCGAAGCGGCCGCTCGCCTGGACTTCGAATTTCACCAGTGCATTCTGCTGGCCAGCGGTAACCAGGCAATGGTGAGTATCCTCAGTGCCAGTGCCGAGGTGTTTTTGGAGAGTCAGAAACTACCGTTCATCCGGCCGGAGCGGGCCATGGAAACCTGGCAGGAACATCGCAGGATCCTGCGCGCCCTGGCCCGCCGCAACAGTACGACGGCGCAGAAAACCATGCAGGAACATATACGTAATGCTGCGTTGCGCACGGGCATTGCGTTCGTGACGCCCGTTACGTCGTGAGTGGGGTCATACCCACACTCATTCAACTTCATAGCAAGACTCAATCAGACGCGGCTTCCTGAACAGGGGAAGGGCGGCTATGATGGGCAACGTTTTTTTTGCTTACAATCCGGAGACATCCATGAGCAACGATCTTATCAAGCACGTCACCGACGCGACCTTTGAGGCCGAAGTACTCAAGGCTGCCGGCCCGGTGCTGGTTGACTACTGGGCTGAATGGTGCGGCCCTTGCAAAATGATCGCTCCGGTCCTGGACGACATTGCAACCACCTACGAAGGCAAGCTGACCGTTGCCAAGCTGAACATCGACGACAACCAGGAAACTCCGGCCAAGCATGGCGTACGTGGTATTCCTACGCTGATGCTGTTCAAGAACGGCAATGTTGAAGCGACTAAAGTGGGCGCGCTGTCGAAGTCCCAGTTGCAAGCTTTCCTCGACGCGAACATCTAAGCGTCGTCAAAAAAGCCCCGCAAATAGCGGGGCTTTTTCGTAAAGCAGGGCTAGACGCTCCGAAATCCAGGTGGTACATTCGGCCCCGCAGTGGTTTCTCCACTGCCCCCTGCAAGCCGTCGCCGACGCATTCCTTTTCGATTAGTACGCGATCCTGTCGCCTTCTCTGCGGCGCGGCCTCATTAAGCCAAAAGCTTAATTTCCCCCCTCCATAAATGATTACGTCATTCCTATATGAATCTGACTGAACTCAAGCAAAAGCCGATTACCGACCTGCTCCAATTGGCCGAAGAAATGGGCATAGAAAATATGGCCCGTTCGCGCAAGCAGGACGTGATTTTCTCCCTGCTCAAGAAGCACGCGAAAAGCGGCGAGGAAATCTCCGGTGATGGCGTGCTGGAGATCCTCCAGGACGGCTTCGGCTTCCTCCGCTCTGCAGACGCGTCCTATCTCGCCGGCCCAGACGATATCTACGTCTCGCCGAGCCAGATCCGTCGCTTCAACTTGCGCACTGGTGACACCATCGTTGGCAAGATCCGTCCTCCGAAGGAAGGCGAGCGTTACTTCGCCCTGCTCAAGGTCGACACGATCAACTTCGACCGCCCAGAGAACGCGAAAAACAAGATTCTCTTCGAGAACCTGACCCCGCTGTTCCCGACCGTGCGCATGAAGATGGAAGCCGGTAACGGCTCCACCGAAGACTTGACCGGTCGTGTGATCGATCTCTGCGCTCCGATCGGCAAAGGCCAGCGTGGCCTGATCGTCGCACCGCCGAAAGCCGGCAAGACCATCATGCTGCAGAACATCGCCGCGAACATTGCACGTAACAACCCTGAAGTTCATCTGATCGTGTTGTTGATCGATGAGCGTCCGGAAGAAGTGACCGAAATGCAGCGCACCGTGCGCGGCGAAGTGGTTGCCTCGACGTTCGATGAGCCGCCAACCCGCCACGTGCAGGTTGCCGAAATGGTGATCGAAAAGGCCAAGCGCCTGGTCGAGCACAAGAAAGACGTGGTGATCCTGCTCGATTCCATCACGCGTCTGGCCCGTGCCTACAACACCGTGATCCCGAGCTCCGGCAAGGTGCTGACCGGTGGTGTCGATGCCCACGCCCTGGAGAAACCAAAGCGTTTCTTCGGCGCTGCGCGGAACATCGAAGAAGGCGGCTCGCTGACCATAATCGCCACCGCGCTGGTTGAAACCGGCTCGAAGATGGACGAAGTGATCTACGAAGAGTTCAAGGGTACCGGCAACATGGAACTGCCTTTGGACCGCCGCATCGCTGAAAAGCGTGTGTTCCCGGCGATCAACATCAACCGCTCCGGCACCCGCCGCGAAGAGTTGCTGACCGCAGACGACGAACTGCAGCGTATGTGGATCCTGCGCAAGCTGCTGCACCCGATGGACGAAGTTGCGGCCATCGAGTTTCTGATCGACAAGCTGAAAACCACCAAGACCAACGACGAGTTCTTCCTGTCGATGAAACGCAAGTAATACAGCGTTTCAGGTCCAAAAAAATGGCGTCCTTAATGGGACGCCATTTTTTTTGCGTCGAGATTCTGCGATTTTTGTGGCATAAGTATCCGTTAAGTAACAAAAATTGACGCGTGACTTCGCTCATCCCTTTCGTCGCAGACTGACCACATTCTTATGACCACCCTTGCTTACCGCAGAGACATCGATGGCCTGCGTGCCATTGCTGTCCTTGCAGTCGTGTTGTTCCACTTTGGTGTCCCTGGCATTACTGGCGGTTTTGTTGGCGTTGACGTCTTCTTCGTCATCTCAGGTTTCCTGATCACGTCAATTATCTGGCGTGAGCGTCAAGCTGGACGCTTCAGCTTCATCGACTTCTGGGCTCGTCGAGCCCGGCGTATCTTGCCGGCCCTGTTTGTGATGATCGCCGCGACACTGGCAGTGGGTTGGTTTCTGTTGGCGCCCAAGGACTATGAGGAGTTAGGGCGGTCTGCGCACTATCAGGTGACCTTTACGTCGAACCTGTTGTTCTCGCGTCAGCATGGCTACTTTGATGCCTCATCCGACATCAAGCCCTTGCTGCATACCTGGTCGCTTGCAGTAGAAGAGCAGTTCTATATTTTCTTCCCATTGCTGCTGACGTTGCTTTCCAGTCGGTTGAAGCACTGGCGCCTGGCATTGTTCGCGGTACTGTTGGTGTCGTTTGGCATGAGCGTCTGGGCGGTTCAGCATGAGCCGCAGAAAGCCTTCTTCCTGTTGCATCTGCGGGCCTGGGAACTACTGGCCGGTGCAATGCTGGCGGTGCAGCCCAAGCGTGAATGGCGCGCCTCGCCGGCCTTGGCTCAAGGGGTCAGCCTGGCTTCCCTGGCATTGATCCTCATCGCTGTGCTGGGCTACGACGCGAAAACGCCGTTCCCAGGTGCGACCGCGTTGTTGCCCGTGCTGGGGGTGGTCGGGTTGATCTGGGCCAACGGTCAGCAACAGACCTGGGTCGCTCGCCTGTTGGGCACACGGATCATGGTGGGTATCGGGCTGATCTCTTATTCCTGGTACCTCTGGCACTGGCCGGTGTTCGTGTACGCCAACTATGCCGCGGTGGATGGCTTGAGCGCGCTGGAGCTGGCGGGGCTGATGCTGCTTTCGCTGGTGCTGGGCTATCTGTCCTGGCGCTTCGTGGAAACGCCGTTCCGGGAAAAACGTTTGCTGGCTTCGCGTAAGGCGATTCTGGCGTCAGCCATGGTCGGCATTCTGGGGCTGGGCTTCACTGGCCTTGCGATACGCGAAGCTGACGGCGTGCCTTCGCGCTTGTCCGAACAGGCGTTGCGTTTTGCCCAGGCCAAGAAGTGGAGCCCTGACCTGCTGGCGTGCATGGCCGACAAAGATACGCCCGATGAACGCTTGTTCTGCCATTTCGGCCCGAAAGGCCAATCTGTTTCAGCGCTGGTATGGGGCGACAGTCACGCCACCGCGCTGATACCCGCACTCAAAGAGGGCGCTGATCGCCACGATATCAGCCTGGTCGAAGCCAGTTTTGCCGGCTGTATTCCCCTCGATGGCCTGGAGAATATTGCCCGCTGCGCGCATTTCAATCGTCGCGTCGAGAAGGCCATGTCCGAGCAGGCTTTCAGCGATGTGGTGTTGGCCGCCCGCTGGAGCCTGTATGTGTACGGGCAAATGTCCGGTGACAAGGAGCATGCGCTCAAAGACCCCGGCACCGGCCAGTATGTGCGTGCCGTCGCCGAACAACGCTTTGCCCAGGGCTTGCGCGAGCGCATCCAGGGCTTGCGCGCTGCCGGGCACAAGGTCTGGCTGGTCAAGGAAGTGCCGCTGCAGGAAATCATCGTACCTTACCGTCTCAGCCGCCTGGCCATGATGAACCGCCCCGTGGACGGTGAAGGGCTCGCCGTGGCCGAGCATGTAAAGCGCCAGGCCTTTATCACGCACTTGTTTGATGAGTTGGCGGCGGCCGACAGCGGTGTCGCGGTGCTGGACCCTGCACCTTTGCTGTGTGGCACCGACGGTGTATGCCGGGTCGAACTCAATGGCCGAGCGCTGTATACCGACGATAACCACCTTTCAGACGTCGGCGCGCGACACATCGAAGCCTTCCTGGAGCCGTTGTTCAGTTCGTTGCAATCACGCGGATTGACGGCCAATTAAGCTGCCAGCCGCCCTCAGAGCAGGTAGGATGTACGCCTATTTTACGGGTGGCATGGTTAATGAAATTCAAGGATCTTCGGGATTTCGTGCAGCAACTTGAGCAGCGCGGAGAGTTGAAACGTATCCAGATGCCGATTTCTCCGGTGCTGGAAATGACTGAGATTTGCGACCGCACCTTGCGCAACAAGGGCCCGGCGCTGTTGTTCGAAAACCCGACCGGCTTCGATATTCCGGTGCTGGGCAACCTGTTCGGCACTCCCGAGCGCGTGGCCTTTGGCATGGGCGCCGAGTCCGTCAGCGAACTGCGCGAGATCGGCAAGCTGCTGGCTTTTCTCAAGGAGCCCGAGCCGCCCAAGGGCTTGAAGGACGCCTGGTCCAAGCTGCCGATCTTCCGCAAGATCATTGCCATGGCCCCCAAGGTGGTCAAGGACGCGGTGTGCCAGGAAGTGGTCATTGAGGGCGATGATGTCGACCTGGCCATGCTCCCGGTGCAAACCTGCTGGCCCGGCGACGTCGGCCCGTTGATCACCTGGGGCCTGACCGTCACCAAAGGCCCGAACAAGGACCGCCAGAACCTCGGTATCTACCGTCAGCAAGTCATTGGCCGTAACAAAGTGATCATGCGCTGGCTGAGCCACCGTGGCGGCGCCCTCGACTTCCGTGAGTGGTGCGAAAAGCATCCCGGCAAGCCGTTCCCGGTATCCGTGGCCCTGGGTGCCGACCCGGCGACCATCCTCGGCGCGGTCACGCCCGTACCTGACAGCCTCTCCGAATACGCTTTCGCCGGTTTGTTGCGCGGTAATCGCACGGAGCTGGTGAAGTGCCGCGGTAATGACCTGCAAGTGCCGGCCACCGCCGAAATCATCCTTGAAGGCGTGATTCACCCAGGTGAAATGGCCGATGAAGGCCCCTACGGCGACCACACCGGTTACTACAACGAAGTCGACAGCTTCCCGGTGTTCACCGTCGAGCGCATCACCCATCGGGTCAAGCCGATCTACCACAGCACCTACACGGGTCGTCCGCCCGATGAGCCCGCCATCCTCGGCGTGGCGCTCAACGAAGTGTTCGTGCCGATCCTGCAAAAGCAATTCCCGGAAATCACCGACTTCTACCTGCCGCCCGAGGGCTGTTCGTATCGCATGGCCATCGTGACCATGAAGAAGTCGTATCCGGGGCATGCCAAGCGGGTAATGCTCGGCGTATGGTCGTTTTTGCGACAGTTCATGTACACCAAGTTCGTTATTGTCACCGACGACGACATCAATGCCCGGGACTGGAACGACGTGATCTGGGCCATCACCACGCGCATGGACCCCAAGCGCGATACGGTGATGATCGACAACACGCCTATCGACTACCTCGACTTCGCGTCGCCGGTATCGGGCCTTGGCTCAAAGATGGGCCTGGATGCCACGCACAAATGGCCGGGCGAAACCACGCGTGAGTGGGGCCGGGTGATCGTCAAGGATGAAGCCGTCACGGCGCGGGTCGATGCGATCTGGAAAGAATTGGGAATAGATTGATGCGTGTAACCCTGCAACCTTCCGGTGCTGTGCTGGAGCTGGCTCCTGGCGAGCGAATCCTCGAAGGCGCCCGTCGCCTGGGCTATGAGTGCCCTCAAGCCTGTCGCAATGGCGTGTGCCATGTCTGCGCGGCGTTGCTGGTGGAGGGCCGGGTACGCCAAGCCGGGGAAGTGCGCGATCATGGGGAGTTCTACACCTGTATCGCCGAGCCCCTGGAGGATTGTGTGGTGCTGTGGGATGGCGTTCTGGCGCCGGGAGAGTTGCCGTTGCGCAAATTGTCGTGCCAATTGATCGAGTGTGCGCAAGTGGGTGGCGATGTGTGGCGCGTGCGCCTGCGCGCCCCGGCTGGCAAGGCGGTGCGTTATCACGCCGGGCAATACCTGATGATCGAGCGGGACAACGGCGAGAAGTCAGCGTTTTCCCTGGCCTCGGCGCCCCATGCCGGGCGTGAGTTGGAGTTGCATGTACTGGCACGGGAAGCCAGCGCGCGCAGCCTCATCGAACAGTTGCAGCGTAACCAGATGGCGCGCGTCGAGCTGCCGTTTGGCGACACTCACCTGGCTGAACTGCCAGACGGGCCACTGGTACTGATGGCCGCCGGCACCGGCATGGCGCAGATGAACAGTCTGATCGAGCATTGCCGCGCTTCAGGTTTCAAGCACCCGGTGCATCTGTATTGGGGCGTGCGTCTGCCGGAAGATTTCTACGAAATCGAGCATTGGGATCAATGGCTGCAATTACCCAACCTGTTCCTGCACAAAGTCGTCAGCGACCTGTGTGGTTGGGAAGGGCGCTGTGGTTTGCTGCATGAGGCAGTGTGCGAAGACATTGCCGACCTCAATAGCGTGCACGTCTACGCCAGCGGTTCGCCGGCGATGATCTACGGCACGCTGGACGCACTGGTCAGCGCCGGCATGGATGCGCACCGGATGCGCGCCGACGTCTTCGCCTACGCCCCAAGGCCCTGAAGCCTTGCGCTGAATAATGTAGGAGCAGGCAAGTCAGCTCCCACAGGGGACAGTGTCGTGTCAGAAGCGCACGCCAGTTGTCACCATTGCCGCGTTGAACCCGAGCAACACCAACTCCGCCGCCACCGGCCCGTAATGCGCGCCCACCGACGGAATGATCACCGGCGCCACACCGAATCGGTTCAACGGGATCTTGTCGCGGTAGTCGCCGCGATAGCCCTGAAGCAGCCCGCCGGTCAATTTTGCATACACCGGATAGTCGGCCAGGTCATAGCGCTTGCCCGCATAGGCGTAGTACGAGCGCTGGCGGAACGAGTTGCGAAAAGTCACCCCACCATACAACAGCCCCGATGCCTCGTTGCGTTCCAGGCCGATCAAGTCCTGCTTGTTGTTGTGCTCGGGGTCGGGTGCGAAGTGCCGGGTGTAGACACTGGTCTGGGCGTACCAGAAGCCTTTGTCGTCGTTGGCGAGTGGGGTTTCGCTCGCCAGCGCGGTGGTGGCTTGGGCCAGGAACAACAGCCCAGGCAATCGAAATTTTTTCATGGGGCGACCTCGATAGTCGATGTAATGAACGGCTAAGTGGGTCGTTATGTGCGCGCTAGTTTGACGGCATGGCGCCCGCCCAGGCTGAACCGGGGCTGACAGTAGCGGGATTAACCGTCCAGATCCTGACGAGTGGCGGCGTTGATTAATGCCCAGTGGTACTTTTTCGCCGTACGGTTACAGCGCTGCGTTTTATTACGGTAAAGTCGCTCACAACTGGTAACACTCAGGAGGCGCACCGCATTTCGCCATGACCGCCATTGAAACCGATCTTCTGCAATTGGCTTACCCTCCGCGCCTCGATCTTGGGCCGCAACTCACACACGAACAGTTGATGAGCTCGATGCAAGCCACCATGGCACGGCATAAGGGTGGGCCGGTGTGGCTATTTGCTTATGGTTCGCTGATCTGGCGCCCTGAATGTTCATCCACCGAGCGCGTACGGGCACGGGTCCACGGTTATCACCGGGGCTTGTACCTGTGGTCCCATGAGCATCGGGGTACGCCGGAATTGCCGGGGTTGGTGTTCGGGCTGGACCGCGGTGGTTCCTGCAGCGGGTTCGCCTACCGTTTGCCGGACGATCAGTTGGAGGCCTCGCTGTATGCCCTGTGGCAACGTGAGATGCCTTACCCCTCTTACCGGCCGCACTGGCTCAGCTGTCGGTTACAGGATGGCAGTACCGTGCAGGCGTTGGGATTTGTGTTGGAGCGGCATTTGCCCAGCTATGCCGGCAACTTGCCCGATATCGTGCTTAATCATGTACTGCAAAGCGCTTGCGGGCGTTACGGCACGACTCGCGATTATGTCGAGCAGACCGTGAACGCCCTGCGTAGCCACGCCATGCCAGATAAAAACCTGGAGGCGCGGCTCAAGCGTTGTGCCAAGGGTTGCCCGGGCGATTAACGCGCCGAGCTGACACTGTTGGTGTGCCACAGCGTGGGGATCAGGAACGCGATCGCCAGTACGCACGCACCAATCAGCAGCACGAAACCACCGTCCCAGCCGAAATGGTCGACCGTGTAGCCCATGGCCGCACTTGCCGCTACCGAACCGCCCAGATAACCGAACAGACCGGTGAAGCCCGCTGCGGTGCCGGCGGCCTTCTTCGGAGCCAGTTCCAATGCCTGCAGGCCGATCAGCATCACCGGGCCGTAGATCAGGAAGCCGATGGAGAACAGCGCAATCATGTCGATCATCGGGTTGCCCGGCGGGTTGAGCCAGTAAACCAGGGTGGCCACTGTCACCAGGGCCATGAACACGATACCGGTCAGGCCGCGGTTGCCACGGAAGATCTTGTCCGACATCCAGCCGCACAGCAGCGTGCCCGGGATACCTGCCCACTCGTAGAAGAAGTACGCCCAGGACGACTTATCGACCGTGAAGTGCTTGGCTTCTTTCAAGTAGGTCGGCGCCCAGTCCAGTACGCCGTAGCGCAGCAGATAGACAAACACGTTGGCGAAGGCGATGTACCAGAGCATTTTGTTGCGCAGCACGTACTTGACGAAGATTTCCTTGGCGCTGAATTCGTCTTCGTGGCTGGCATCGTAGCCTTCCGGGTAATCGTTCTTGTACTTCTCGATAGGCGGCAGGCCCACCGATTGCGGTGTGTCGCGCATGGTGATGAAGGCAAACGCTGCCACCGCCAAGGCCACGGTGGCCGGTACATAGAACGCCGCATGCCAGTCGTTGAACCACGCCATGCCCAGCAGGAACAGCGGGCCGATCAAGCCACCGCCGACGTTATGCGCCACGTTCCAAACCGACACCACGCCGCCGCGTTCTTTCTGCGACCACCAGTGCACCATGGTCCGCCCACTTGGCGGCCAGCCCATGCCCTGGGCCCAGCCGTTGATGAACAGCAAAATGAACATCATGGTCACGCTGGACGTTGCCCAAGGTGCGAAACCGAAAATGAACATCACCCCCGCCGAAACCAGCAGGCCAAAGGGCAGGAAATAGCGTGGGTTGGAGCGGTCGGACACCAGGCCCATGAGGAACTTGGACAAGCCGTAGGCAATCGCAATCGCCGACATTGCCAGGCCCAGTTCACCGCGGGTGTAACCCTCGTCGATCAGGTAGGGCATGGCCAGGGAGAAGTTTTTACGCAGCAGGTAGTAACCGGCGTAACCAAAGAAAATACCCGCGAAGATCTGCCAGCGCAGCCGTCGGTAGGTACTGTCTATTTTTTCTTCAGGCAAGGGCGCCTGGTGTGCGGCAGGACGAAAGAAAGCAAACATTCAAGAGCTCCAAATTTCTTGTTTTGACTGCGGACGCGAATGTTACAGTTTCGTTACCGAAAATAGCATCGCCTCTTATCTGCAAACACAGGAAACGAGAGCAATTGCATGTTCTTTTACGAACATGTCGCCTATAGATAAGTGATGGTCGTGGTTAGGTCCTAAGACCGCGAAGTAACTACTGTGGGAGCTGGCTGGCCTGCGATGACGGTCTTTCAGCTTCATCTGTAGCAGCTGACTCACCGCTGTCGCAGGCAAGCCAGCTCCCACATGGATTGCATTTCAGGTGTGTTATCGGGTTTGGACAACTATTTTACCCACTGCCTTGCGCTGCCCCAGATCATTGATCGCCTTTGCGGCCTGTTCCAGCGGATACACCTGTGACACCAACGGCTTCAACTTGCCCTCGCCATACCACGTGAACAACTGCTGAAAATTCGCCGCGTTATCCTGCGGCTGGCGCTGGGCAAACGAGCCCCAGAACACCCCGACCACCGCTGCGCCCTTGAGCAGCGCCAGGTTCACCGGCAGTTCAGGAATACGCCCACTGGCGAACCCCACCACCAGCAGCCGCCCATTCCAGGCGATCGAACGAATGGCCTGGTCAAACAGGTCGCCACCCACCGGGTCGTAGATAACATCGGCGCCATTGCCATCGGTCAGGCGCTTGACCTCATCCTTGAGGCTGGCTTCGCTGTAGTTAATCAGCTCATCGGCGCCAGCGGCCTTGGCCACTGCGAGCTTGTCGGCGCTGCTGGCGGCGGCAACCACCCGGGCGCCCATGGCCTTACCAATCTCCACGGCGGCCAGGCCCACGCCGCCGGACGCACCAAGCACCAGCAAGGTCTCGCCGGGTTGCAGGTTGGCGCGTTGTTTCAGCGCATGCATGGAGGTGCCGTAGGTCATGCTGAAGGCGGCGGCGGTGTTGAAATCCATGCTCGGCGGGATCGGCAGCACGTTATAGCCGGGCACCGCGACCTGCTCGGCAAAGCTGCCCCAGCCGGTCAGCGCCATCACACGGTCACCGACTTTCAGATGGCTGACTTTCTCACCCACTTCACTGACCACGCCTGCCGCTTCGCCACCGGGTGAGAACGGAAAGGGCGGCTTGAACTGGTATTTGCCTTCGATGATCAGGGTGTCCGGGAAATTCACCCCGGCCGCGTGCACGTCCAACAGGATTTCGTTCTTCTTGATCGCCGGGCTGGCGATCTCTTCCAGCACCAGGGTTTCGGCGGGGCCGAAGGCTTTGCACAGCACAGCTTTCATCGGACTATTCCTTTTGGCGTCGTGGCCGATAAGTGTAGGAGGGAACGCCCGTGGGTCAACGAGCATGCCCGCGCCTGATAAGCCCCCATAAGCTTGTGCTCAGCCTTGCTAGCGTTATGCTACCCGGCAACCGAATTCGAGGAATGAACTGTGAAAGCGTGGATCCTGTTGATGCTTGCCCTGACGTTGCCGATGGCAGCCCAGGCCGAAGAAGCCAAGGAAGGCGAGGCGCCGAAAGTCAGCTACATCAGCCTGACGCCGCCGTTCGTGGGCAATTACGGCCTGGATGGCACGGCCAAGCTCAAGGTCTACAAGGCCGACATTGCTCTGCGCGTGACCGGTGATGAGGCGGCGAAGTTGGTCAAGGCCAACGACCCGTTGATTCGCAACCAACTGGTCGCGCTGTTTACCCAGCAGACCAACGAGACCATGAGCAGTGTGGAAGGGAAGGAAAAGCTGCGTCAGGAAGCGTTGAAGCAAACGCAGCAGGTGATGAACGATGAAACCGGCAAGCCAGTGGTAGAAGACCTGCTGTTCAACAACCTGATCATCCAGTAAGTCGCTGCGCGACTATCGCGGGCAAGCCCGCTTTCACAGGGGCTCGCATTCCAGTGTGGGAGCGGGCTTGCCCGCGAAGAGGCCCTGACAGGCACCGCAAGAAGCCAGTATCCATTAAAGCAACTGCAGGACCGCTGCCCACTGCTCCGGTGTGACTGCCATGACCGAAAGCCGGCTGCCGTTTTGCACCAGCGGCATTTCAGCCAGGGCAGTTTGCTGCTTTAGATAGCCAAGGCCCAGCACCTTGGGAAAGGTCTGCACGTGGGCAACATCGATCGCGCTCCACGGGTTTTTCTCCGGGGTGGCCTTGGCGTCGAAATAGTGGCTTTCTGGTTCCAGCGCAGTGGGGTCCGGATAGGCGGCCCGAGTGATTTTGCCGATGCCGGCAATCCCTGGCTCCGGGCAACTGGAGTGGTAGAAGAAAAACTCGTCGCCCACGGCCATGGCGCGCAAAAAGTTGCGGGCCTGATAGTTGCGTACCCCGTCCCAGCGCGCTTCGCCGAGCTTTTCCAGGCCGTTGATAGAGAGTTCGTCGGGCTCGGATTTCATCAGCCAGTAGGCCATTGTTGGGCTCCTGAAAAAGGCATTGGGCAAGTTGTCGGGCAATTGCGTGACAAACCGACAGTCGGTTGGCGTCAAGGTTTGCGTGTTGGTTCACGTTACCGCAGAATGCGCGCTTTTAAGCTTGACGCAGCTGCAACGGACTACTTTGGAACGTTGTTGTCATCGTGTACGAGGTGCCTGAAAGGGGGGCAATCGATGCAACGTAAGCCGGATTTACTATGGATTTTGGTTATTTTGTTTGGTCTGGGCGTCGTGACCACCGGTTATGCCCAGAGCCTGTGGTCGAACAAGACCGATGCACCGGTTGAACTGGCTCAGCAGCAGCCACAACCGTTCAAGCGTTAACTCAAGCATTCACCAAGGCGCCGCTGTTTCCAGCGGCGTTTGTGCGTCATACCACTGCGTATCAGTCACCGTCCCCGCCAACGGCACATCCCAACTCGCCTGCGCCAGGCGTTCGACTTTCTGGCATTCATGGGCCAGCCCCAGCAGCGTTGGCTTGCGCCAGCTCTGGCGGCGGGCAAGATAGGCCAGGCTGCGATCGTAGAACCCGCCGCCCATGCCCAGGCGCCCACCCACATCGTCGAACCCCACCAGCGGCAATAACACCAGGTCCAGCGCCCAGACCTGGCGCTGACGATGGGCATTGACCCGTGGTTCAAGGATGCGAAAGCGGTTTGGCAGCAACTTATCCCCAGGTCGTACACGCTGGAACACCATCTTGGTGCGCGGCCAGGCGCTGAGCACCGGCAGGTAAGTGGCTTTGCCGCGGCGCTGGGCCGCACGCAGCAGCAGGCGCGGATCGATTTCACCGTCCGTGGGCAGATATAAAGAGATATGTTTGGCCCGGCGAAACAGCGGGTGCTGTGCCAGTTGCCGGTACACACCCTGAGCGGCCTGGCGCTGCTCGCTTGGCGTGAGGGCGCGGCGGGCCTTGCGCAACATGCGTCGAAGTTGCGGACGAGATAGCGGCGCAGGTTCGGTCATGATTTTCGGCTCATAAAACAATGCCAGTCCGGGGACTGGCATTGAGTTTGGGAATTCAGGCTCCCCGACAGAGCCGCTGTCGACTTAGCCCTTGAACCCGAAAGTTCAAGGTGGAAGAAGCAGTAGGCTTTAAGGCTTTCCGTCTAGCGGACATGCACACCAGCCCAACGTGCAACTTCCAGGGTAGTGCGAATCGGCTCAGGGACATCGCCGACTGGCAAACACGCCAGGGAGTGGGGCGAGTATACCTTAAACCCGCTCGGCAATCAGCCCTTGGGTGTGTCTGAATCGGTGGAAAGCGCCAGATCCACGCGATCGAGCAGGTCACGCACCTGCTCGCGCGTCGAACCACTGGCCTGTACGTCAGGGCGCTCCTGCTTATGCAGCAGGTCGTGGGTGATATTCAGCGCGGCCATCACAGCGATGCGGTCGGCGCCGATCACTTTGCCGCTGCTGCGGATTTCGCGCATCTTGCCGTCCAGGTAGCGGGCAGCGCTCACCAGGTTGCTGCGTTCTTCCTGGGGGCAGATGATCGAATATTCTTTGTCGAGGATCTGCACGGTAACGCTATTGCTTGAACTCATGAGTCTTGCTCCAGGGCCTTCAGGCGCGAAATCATCGATTCGACCTTACGCCGGGCGATTTCGTTTTTTTCAATGAGGTGAGCGCGTTCCTCGCGCCAGGTCTTTTCCTGAGCTAATAGGAGTCCGTTTTGACTCTTAAGTTGCTCGACCCGATCAATTAGCAGTTCGAGTCTGGCCATCAGCGCTTGCAGGTCGGTGTCTTCCATTGGGTTCCACTGGATTTGTCTGATGAATGGCAACTGCAGGATAAACGATCTGACGCCCTCGATAGTCTTGGTACGTCTGCCGGTGCTAGGATACAGCGCTCCATTCTAGACATTGCGCCGTCTGGCGCCTAGCTCACCATGCCCATTCAGAATTCCCCGTACGATGCTTTTTCCAAACTGCTGAGCACCAGCGGCCACCCTTGCTCGCCTGCCGAACTGCACGGCGTGCTGTTGGGCCGCAGTTGCACCGGTGTGGGCTTTGATGCCGACAACTGGCTGGCCGATGTGGCCGAGTTGCTGGAAACCGAACCCACCGAGAACGTGCGCAATGCGTTGATCGGCCTGCAAGAGATGGTCAAGGGCGAGTTGACCGGTGACGACGTCACCGTGGTCCTGCTGCTGCCGACCGATGACGCGCCGCTTACCGAGCGCGCTGCTGCCCTGGGCCAATGGTGCCAGGGTTTCCTCCACGGTTTCGGCGTGAATGCCGGCGGCCTGGAGCTGAGCACCGACGCCAAGGAAGTGCTGCAGGACCTGGCGGCGATCTCACAGGTGCAAGATGCCCTGGAAGAGTCCGAAGATGGCGAAGGCGACTACATGGAAGTCATGGAATACCTGCGCGTCGCGCCGTTGCTGCTGTTCACCGAGACCAAGAAGTCCGCTGAGCCGGTCGCTGCCAAGCCGTCGTTGCACTAAAGAAAGGAAGCCCATCTGCCCATGATTCATATCCCCAAAGCGGAATACACCCGTCGCCGCAAGGCGCTCATGGCGCAGATGGAACCCAACAGCATCGCGATCCTGCCGGCCGCCGCCGTGGCCATCCGCAACCGCGATGTCGAGCATGTTTACCGCCAGGACAGCGATTTCCAGTATCTGAGCGGTTTCCCCGAGCCCGAAGCGGTGATCGTGCTGATGCCCGGTCGCCAACACGGCGAGTACGTGCTGTTCTGCCGCGAGCGCAATGCCGAGCGCGAATTGTGGGACGGCCTGCGTGCGGGCACCGAGGGCGCGATTCGCGACTTTGGCGCGGATGACGCCTTCCCCATTACCGATATCGACGACATCCTGCCCGGCCTGATCGAAGGTCGCGACCGTGTGTACTCGGCCATGGGCAGCAATGCCGAGTTCGACCGGCACGTGATGGAGTGGATCAACGTGATCCGTTCAAAAGCACACCTGGGCGCCCAGCCGCCGAACGAATTCGTTGCCCTGGATCATTTGCTCCACGATATGCGCCTGTATAAATCGGCGGCAGAAGTGAAGGTGATGCGCGAGGCAGCGCGAATTTCCTGTGCGGCCCATGTGCGGGCGATGCAGGCCAGCCGTGCCGGCCTGCATGAGTTCAGCCTGGAAGCCGAGCTGGATTACGAGTTTCGCAAAGGCGGCGCGAAGATGCCGGCCTATGGCTCCATCGTCGCCGCCGGGCGCAACAGCTGCATCCTGCATTACCAGCAGAATGACGCGGTGCTCAAGGACGGCGACCTGGTGCTGATCGACGCCGGGTGTGAGATCGATTGCTACGCCAGCGACATCACCCGTACCTGGCCGGTCAACGGCAAGTTTTCGCCGGAGCAGAAGGCGATCTACGAGATTGTGCTGGCCTCCCAGGAAGCCGCCTTCAAGCAGATCGCGCCGAACAAACATTGGAACCAGGCCCATGAGGCGACCGTGCAGGTCATCACCGCCGGCCTGGTGAAGCTGGGGTTGTTGCAAGGTGACGTTGACGAGTTGATCGCCAGCGAAGCCTACCGCGCCTTCTACATGCACCGTGCCGGCCACTGGCTGGGCATGGATGTGCATGATGTGGGCGAGTACAAAGTGGGCGGTGAATGGCGCGTGCTGGAAGTGGGCATGGCCTTGACCGTGGAGCCGGGCATCTATATTTCCCCGGACAACCAGAACGTGGCAAAAAAATGGCGTGGCATTGGCGTGCGCATCGAGGACGACGTGGTAGTGACCAAGCAAGGCTGTGAAATCCTGACTGGCGGCGTGCCCAAGACCGTTGCCGAGATCGAGGCGTTGATGGCGGCTGCCCGATGAGCCGGGTCAACCTGGCGATTATCGGCGGTGGCCTGGTGGGCGCCAGCCTGGCCCTGGCGTTGCAAGCGGGGGCCAAGGCGCGGGGTTGGAAGATCGTGCTGATCGAGCCCTTTGCACCGGGCGACAGTTACCAACCGAGCTACGATGCGCGCTCTTCCGCGCTGTCGTTTGGCGCGCGCCAGATTTACCAGCGGCTGGGCCTGTGGCATGCCATTTCCCGACGTGCGGAGCCGATCAAGCAGATCCATGTATCGGACCGTGGGCGCTTCTCCACCGCGCGTTTGTCCGCGATGGAGGAGGGCGTGCCAGCCCTGGGTTATGTGGTGGAAAACGCCTGGCTCGGCCAATGCCTGTGGCAAGGCTTGGACAAGGACGTGGTGAGCTGGCGCTGCCCGGCGGAAGTCACGCGCATGGAGCCTCTGCCCGATGGCTATCGCCTGACCCTCAACGATGAAACCGTGCTGGAATGCGACCTTGCGGTACTGGCCGATGGCGGCCGTTCCGGCCTGCGAGAGCAACTGGGCATTGGCGTGAAAACCCGGCCCTACAACCAGAGCGCGCTGATCGCCAACATCACCCCGAGCGAAGCGCACAATGGCGAGGCGTTCGAGCGCTTTACCGATGAAGGCCCCATGGCCTTGCTGCCGCTGCCGGACAACCGTTGCGCGCTGGTCTGGACCCGCATCGGCATGGACGCCCAGCGCTTGGCCAGCCTCGACGAGCGTAGCTTCCTGAGCGAACTGCAGGGTGTGTTCGGGTATCGCCTGGGCACCCTCAAGCAAGTGGGTGCCCGCCACCTGTACCCGTTGACCCTGGTGGAAGCCGAAGAGCAAGTGCGTTCGCACCTGGCGGTCCTCGGCAATGCCGCCCATAGCCTGCACCCGATTGCCGGGCAGGGGTTCAATCTGTCTCTGCGCGATGCCAATGCCTTGGCCGAAGCGCTGCTGGCCGGGCCTGCTGTGCCGGGTGACCTGGCGACTTTGCAAAGCTATCGCGAGCGCCAGCGCCTGGACCAGCAACTCACCGTAGGCTTCTCCGACCAGGTCACGCGCCTGTTTGGCAGTGCCCAACCGTTGGTGGCGCTGGGCCGCAATATGGGCTTGCTCGGCCTCGACCTGTTGCCACCAGCCAAACGCTGGTTCGCCCGCCAGGCCATGGGCCTGGGTACGCGTTCCGATGCGTAAATGGCTAACCCAACGCGTGGGTAAGGCGCGGTTGTTGCGCTGGTTCCTCACCCTGTACCCGCCGTACCTCGGCGCCGGGGTGCGGGTGCAGGCACTGAGTGCCGACTTCCGGCATGCCAAGGTGCGCATGGGCCTGGGTTGGTACAACCGCAATTACGTCGGTACGCAATTTGGCGGCAGCCTGTATTCGATGGTCGATCCGTTCTACATGTTGCTGTTGATGGAAAACCTGGGCCGCGACTACATCGTGTGGGACAAGGCTGCGAGTATCGACTTCATCTCGCCGGGCAAAGGCCCGGTGTATGCCGAATTCTCCATCGACGACACTTTGCTCGATGAAATTTGGCGCCAGACCGCAGGTGGCGAGAAATATCTGCCCCACCTCAAGGTCGAGATTCATGACGGCTCCGGCACCCTGGTGGCGCGGGTCGACAAAACCCTTTATGTGCGGCGCAAGCCGCCAGCGAGACAGGCTTGAATATGGACATGCGCGCAGATGTGCTGATTGTCGGGGCCGGAATGGTCGGAAGCGCCCTGGCGCTGGCGTTGCAGGGCAGTGGCCTGCAGGTGCTGCTGCTCGACGGCAGCCCGTTGAGCGTCAAGCCGTTTGAACCGGCTGCGGCGTTTGAACCGCGGGTGAGCGCGCTGTCGGCGGCCAGCCAGCGCATTCTTGAGTGCCTGGGCGTGTGGGACGGCATCGTAGAGCGGCGTGCCAGCCCCTATGGCGAAATGCAGGTATGGGACGGCAGCGGCACTGGGCAGATCCACTTCTCGGCGGCCAGTGTGCATGCGGAGGTGCTTGGGCATATCGTCGAGAACCGCGTGGTGCAGGATGCCTTGCTCGATCGCCTGCATGACTGCGACCTCGGCCTGCTGGCCAATGCGCGCCTGGAACAGATGCGCCGATCCGGCGATGACTGGTTGTTGACCCTGGCCGACGGCCGCAAGCTGCGCGCGCCGCTGGTGGTGGCCGCCGACGGTGCCAACTCCGCCGTACGCCGCCTGACCGGTACACCTACCCGCGAATGGGATTACCTGCACAACGCCATCGTCACCAGCGTGCGCAGCAGTCAGCCGCACCAGCGCACCGCGTGGCAACGTTTCACCGACACCGGCCCGTTGGCGTTCCTGCCGCTGGTGCGCGATGGGCAGGAAGACTGGTGCTCGATTGTCTGGTCGACCACGCCCGCGGAGTCCGAGCGCTTGATGGCGCTGGATGATGAACGCTTCTGTCGGGAACTGGAGCGTGCCTTCGAGGGGCGCTTGGGCACTGTGGTTAGTGCCGACCCGCGTGTGTGCGTACCGTTGCGCCAGCGCCATGCCAAACGTTATGTGGCCGAAGGCCTGGCGTTGATCGGCGACGCCGCCCACGTCATTCACCCGTTGGCGGGGCAGGGCGTCAACCTGGGGTTCCTCGATGCAGCCGTGCTGGCCGAAGTGCTGTTGGCGGCGACCGAGCGCGGCGAGCGCCTGGCCGATGTAAAAGTGCTGAGCCGTTACGAGCGGCGCCGCATGCCCCATAACCTGGCGCTGATGGCGGCGATGGAAGGCTTTGAGCGCTTGTTCCAGGCCGATCAACTGCCGCTGCGCTGGTTGCGCAACGCGGGTTTGAAAATCGTCGACCAGATGCCCGAAGCCAAGGCAGTGTTTGTGCGCCAGGCGCTGGGGTTGACTGGCGATCTTCCCGAACTCGCCAAACCCTGAACTGACAATACAACCCTCTGTGGGAGCCGGGCTTGCCCGCGATGAGGCCATCAGCTCCAGCGCATATTCTGGCTGTGCAACATCTGGTAACGCCTCCACCAAGCGTTACCAAATGTGAGTCCTTATCATTTGCCCTCCATTTGCAAATGAGAGACCGCACCCATGTTGGCACCCAAGCGCCTCCTGACTGCCCTGGCACTCACCCTGATCGGCAGCACCACCGTGCAGGCGGCCGACGAAGTCGTGGTCTACTCCTCGCGTATCGACGAACTGATCAAGCCCGTGTTCGACGCCTACACCAAAAAGACCGGCGTACAGGTCAAGTTCATCACCGACAAGGAAGCCCCGTTGATGCAGCGCATCAAGGCCGAGGGCGAGAACGCCACCGCCGACCTGCTGCTCACCGTTGACGCCGGTAACCTCTGGCAGGCCGAGCAGATGGGCATCCTGCAACCGTTCACCTCTCCTGTCATCGACAAGAACATTCCTCTGCAATATCGCTCATCGGCCCACGCCTGGACCGGTTTGAGCCTGCGTGCGCGAACGATCGCCTATTCCACCGACCGGGTAAAACCGGGCGACCTGACCACCTACGAAGCCCTGGCCGACAAGCAGTGGGAAGGCCGCCTGTGCCTGCGCACGGCGAAAAAAGTCTACAACCAGTCGCTGACCGCCACGTTGATCGAAACCCATGGCGCGGCCAAGACCGAAGAAATCATCAAGGGTTGGGTGAATAACCTCTCCACTGACGTGTTCTCCGATGACATCGCCGTGCTGGAGGCCATCAACGCCGGGCAATGCGACGTGGGTATCGTCAATACCTATTACTACGGTCGCCTGCACAAGCAGAAGCCAGAGCTGGCGGTGAAGTTGTTCTGGCCGAACCAGGGCGACCGCGGCGTACATGTGAACCTCTCTGGCATCGGCCTGACCCAGCACGCACCGCACCCGGAAGCGGCCAAGGCGCTGGTGGAGTGGATGACCACGCCTGAGGCACAGAAGATCTTCTCCGACGTCAACCAGGAGTTCCCGGCCAACCCAGCGGTACCGCCATCGGCGGAAGTGGCGACCTGGGGCAAGTTCGTGGCCGATACCTTGCCGGTGGAAGTGGCAGGCAAGCGCCAGGCCGAAGCGATTCGCCTGATGGATCGCGCTGGCTGGAACTGAAGCTGCGCCGCTTAACTGTGGGAGCTGGCTTGCCCGCGATTGCATCACTTCGGTATCACTGATACACCGAGGTGCTTGTATCGCAGGCAAGCCAGCTCCCACATTGGTTAGTGGCCGCTTCAACATCTTTATTTTTCTGAGAGCTTTTCCTTGGCCCACCCCGCCCAACGTCGCTGGTACCTACCGGTTTTCAGCGTCGCCGCCCTGGTGCTGTTGCCGCTGAGCGTGCTGCTGCTGTCCTGGCAAAGCATCGACCCGCAGATCTGGTCGCACCTCTGGGACACTCAGATGCCCCGCTTGCTGGGCAACACCTTGACCCTGGTGCTCGGTGTCGGCCTGGGCGTGACGCTGCTGGGCGTCAGCCTGGCCTGGCTGACCAGCCTGTGCGAGTTCCCCGGGCGGCGCTGGCTCGACTGGGCACTGATGTTGCCCTTTGCAATCCCTGCCTATGTGCTGGCCTTCGTGTTTGTGGGCCTGCTGGATTTCGCCGGCCCGGTGCAAACCCTGCTGCGCGAGTGGTTCGGCACCGGGCTGCGTTTGCCGCGGGTACGCTCTACCAGCGGCGTGGTCATTGTGTTGGTGCTGGTGTTCTATCCCTATGTCTACCTGCTGGCGCGCAGCGCGTTCCTGGCCCAGGGCAAAGGCTTGATGGAAGCGGCGCGGGTGCTGGGGCAATCGCCATGGCAAGCGTTCTGGCGCGTGGCATTGCCAATGGCGCGACCAGCAATTGGTGCCGGTGTGGCCTTGGCGCTGATGGAGACGCTCGCGGATTTTGGCGCGGTCTCGGTGTTCAATTTCGACACCTTTACCACCGCAATCTATAAAACCTGGTACGGCTTTTTCAGCCTGTCCAGTGCCGCGCAACTGGCCAGCCTGCTGCTGCTGGTAGTGATGCTGGTGCTGTATGGCGAGCGACGTGCGCGCGGGGCCAGCCGACCGAGCAATGAGCGCCCACGGGGCAAGGCGTTGTACCACCTGCGCGGGTTCAAAGCCGTGGCGGCCAGCGCGTGGTGCAGCTTGGTCTTCGCCTGTGCGTTCGTGATTCCGATGCTGCAACTGGTGGCGTGGTTCTGGCAGCGTGGCCGCTTCGACCTGGATGAACGTTACACCGGGCTGATCGTGCATACCCTTTACCTGGGCGGTATCGCAGCGCTGATCACGGTCAGCGTGGCGCTGATACTGGCCTTTGCCAACCGTCTGGCGCCCACTCGCGCGATTCGCTCCGGTATCAGCCTGGCCAATGTCGGCTATGCCTTGCCAGGCTCGGTGCTGGCGGTGTCGATCATGCTGGCGTTCAGTTACCTGGACCGCGAGTTGGTGGTGCCGCTCTCCGGATGGCTGGGCGGGGCGGGCAAGCCTTTGCTGCTGGGCAGCCTGTCGGCACTGGTGCTGGCGTACCTGGTGCGGTTCCTGGCGGTGGCCTACGGGCCGCTGGAAAACAGCCTGGCGCGAATCCGTCCGTCACTGCCCGAAGCGGCACGCAGCCTTGGCGTGAGCGGCCCACGACTGTTTTGCAAAGTGTATCTGCCGTTATTGCTGCCGGGCACGTTGAGCGCAGCGCTGCTGGTGTTTGTGGATGTGCTCAAGGAAATGCCCGCCACCTTGCTGATGCGCCCGTTTGGTTGGGACACCCTGGCGGTCCGCATCTTTGAAATGACCAGTGAAGGCGAATGGGCGCGGGCGTCTTTGCCGGCGCTGACCCTTGTGCTGGTTGGCTTGTTGCCGGTCATCGGGCTGATTCGTCGCTCGGCTCGGCAAATCGGTTAGGTGCCAGTCCTACGGCTTGAGGCTACAATGCGCGGCATTCGGTGCGCTCCGTCTTTCGGATCGACCTGCTGTATGTGGCTGCGGGCCTTGTAGTACAAGGTGTTCGGCGCAAGTGGCAGCTCTGCGCGCCTTCGCCAAGCCCGGAAGGAGAAACCCATGGGACAGCGTACGCCTCTGTATGACCTGCATCTCGCCCTCGGCGCGAAAATGGTCGATTTTGGCGGTTGGGATATGCCTTTGCATTACGGCTCGCAAGTTGAAGAACACCACCAGGTGCGGCGCGACTGCGGGGTCTTCGATGTATCTCATATGACCGTAATCGATGTCACCGGCCCCCAGGCCAAGGAATGGCTCCAGTACCTGCTGGCCAATGATGTCGACCGACTGCACGGCTGTGGCCGTGCGTTATACAGCGCCATGCTCAACGAGCAGGGTGGGGTAGTGGACGACATGATCGTCTACCGCACCGAAACCGGTTACCGCCTGGTGGTCAACGCCGCCACCCGCGATCAGGACATGGCCTGGATGCAGGCGCAACTGGGCACCTACTCAGTGCAGCTGCATGAGCGGTCAGAGTTGGCCATGCTCGCCATCCAAGGCCCCCACGCCCGGCAGAAAATCGCCGAACTGGTGACCCAGTCCCGTGGCACCCTGATCCACCAGCTCAAGCCGTTCGAAGGCCGGGCCGACGGTGACTGGTTTATCGCCCGCACCGGCTATACCGGCGAAGACGGCCTCGAAATCGTGCTGCCGGCCGATCAGGCACCGGGCTTTTTCAACGATCTGGTGGGCGCGGGCATTTCCCCCATCGGTCTCGGTGCGCGCGACACCTTGCGCCTTGAGGCTGGCATGAACCTCTATGGCCAGGATATTCACCAGGCCGTCTCGCCCCTGGCGGCCAACATGGCCTGGAGCATCGCCTGGGAACCGGTCGAGCGTAACTTCATTGGCCGCGCTGCGCTGGAAGCAGAAAAAGCGGCCGGCGTGCAGTTCAAACTGGTGGGGCTCGTCCTCGAAGAGCGTGGCGTGCTACGTGCTCATCAGGTGGTTCGTATCGCCAATGTTGGCGAAGGAGAGATCACCAGTGGTAGTTTCTCGCCTACGCTAAGCAAATCCATTGCGCTGGCGCGTGTGCCGACGGCGACTGCCGACCGGGCCGAAGTGGAAATCCGCGGCAAGTGGTATCCGGTTCGAGTGGTCAAGCCGACCTTCGTGCGTCATGGCAAAACCCTGATCTAACCAATTCCGGCAGGCCAAAGGCCGCTGACATTTCATCTTGAGGACACAGACTATGAGCAATATCCCTGCCGACCTGCGTTTTGCCGAAAGTCACGAATGGGCCCGTCTGGAAGCTGACGGCACCGTGACCGTCGGGATCTCCGACCATGCACAGGAAGCTTTGGGTGATGTGGTGTTTGTTGAGTTGGCGGAAGTGGGTGCCAATTTTGAAGCGCAAGGCCAGGCGGGTGTGGTTGAGTCGGTGAAAGCAGCCTCGGATATCTACTCGCCGGTTGCCGGCGAAGTGATTGCTGTCAACGAAGAGCTGAGTGGCAGCCCTGAGCTGCTGAACTCTGACCCGTACGGCGCGTGGATCTTCAAGCTCAAGCCAAGCGACAAGGCCGAGCTGGACAAGCTGCTGGATGCCGCGGGCTACAAAGCCGCCATCGGCGAATAAACGCCATAGTTACAACGACACAAATCAATGTGGGAGCTGGCTTGCCTGCGATTGGATCACCCGGGTATCACCGATACACCGAGGTGCCAGCATCGCAGGCAAGCCAGCTCCCACAGTTGATTGGGGTGTGTCTGCTGGTTGTGATCAGTCTCTTTTCAATACGGCTTTAACCGCCGCTACAGCCCGCTCCACATCCGCCTCTGTCATCGCCGTGAACATCGGCAACGACACGATCAAACGCCCAACACGCTCCGCCACCGGGAACATGCCTTCCTTGAAACCCTGTGCCCGATACAGGCTCAGCAGGTGGATCGGCGGGTAGTGATAGCCGATACCCACGCCGTGGGCCTGCATCTGTTCCATGAACGTGGCGCGGGCTGGCAGGCCATCCTGGCGCTCCGGCAATACCAGTTGGAACAGGTGCCAGTTGCTGTTTTCGAAGTCGGCCGGCGGCAGTTGCACGCCGTATTGGGCTTCGAAATCGCTGCCAAAGCATTTGAAGTAGTGCCGTGCCAGGTTCTGACGATGGGCGGTGATCTTCTCGATGTGCGCAAATTGCCCCAGGCCTATGGCGGCGGCAATGTCGGTCATGTTGAACTTGCCACCCAGCACATCCACATCCAGGCCATCGAAGCCGCTGCGGGTGACGCCTTGCAGTCGGTACTTCTCTGCCAGACGGGCCTCCTCGGCATTGTTCAACACCAGGCAGCCGCC
Organism: Pseudomonas sp. PA-7-1E; assembly: GCF_021605325.1. NCBI lineage: Bacteria > Pseudomonadati > Pseudomonadota > Gammaproteobacteria > Pseudomonadales > Pseudomonadaceae > Pseudomonas > Pseudomonas sp. PA-7-1E. The sequence continues at coordinate 164,258 of NZ_WKFA01000005.1, read as the reverse complement.
TTCGGACGACGTGATGTTCTTGTTCGCCTGGAAGCTGAAGGACACGAAGTCGCCGGTTGCGCCGATGCGTTCTCCATCCCAGCTGGACCCCAGGGCCTGGGCAGCATCTTCGACAATACGCAGGTTGTACTTGTTGGCCAGCGCGTAGAGCATCGGCATATCCACAGGCAAGCCGGCCAAGTAGACCGGGATGATCGCCTTGGTGCGCGGAGTAATGGCCGCTTCTACCTGGGCCAGGTCGATATTGCGCGTCACCGGGTCGATGTCGGCAAAGACCGGAGTGGCACCGACTTCGAGAATCACGTTAGCCGTGGCAACCCAGGAAATTGGGGTGGTGATGACTTCATCCCCAGGCCCGATCCCGGCGATGCGCAAGGCGATCTCCATGGTGCAGGTGCCCGAGTTGAAGGTGCGCACCGGACGGCCGCCAAAATAGTCCGACAGCTGTGCTTCGAACGCCTGCACCTTTGGTCCGCTGGTGATCCAGCCGGAACGCAGAACATCGCCGACCGCCGAAATGGTGGCTTCATCAATGGTCGGTTTGGAAAACGGCAGGAAGGGCTGTTGGCTCATGACGAAGAAGGCATCCGTTTCAGGTAGGCAATGAAAGATAGACGAGTCAGTAGGGCATGGTTGCACGCTGAGACTGAATATAGCCTGTCATCCATGAACGATTCGTCATGCAGCAGGCAAAAAAATGCCGCTTGAGAAAGCGGCATTTTTTATGAGGGCAGTTGTTACTCGGTTACAGCATTCTTCGCCAGGATGGCGTTAGCCAGTTCCATGTCCGTGGCTTGGAGGCCAGGGTTATCGGCGCGGACCTTCTGCATGGCCGCTTCCAGATACGGGCCGCGAATGCCGCCGTCGCTGGCGACGAAGCTGCCCGCGTCGTCCTGGGCGGCGACCACCAGCTTGTGGTCCTTGAACGTCAGGTAAGTCGAGCCAGTGGTGGCGCCCGACGAGATGACATTACGCCAGAAGCTATCGGCCATGGCTGAGCCGACAGGTAGGGAAAGCACAGCGAGGGTTGCGACAGCATATTTGAGACGCATGATGGGTGACTCCGGTGGGTTATCTGTACGTTTTGATTGTAGTTAACCCGATCCAGTTCCATCACTGACTAAACAGTTTCAGTACTCGATCAAACCCGAAGAATTTGTTTCTGAATCCCCTGGCGTGACCCGCAATACCTCCGTCATCGTGGTCAGGCCGGCCTTCACTTTCTCGACGCCGGCCATGCGCAGGCTGCTCATGCCCTGCGCCAGTGCCTCACGGCGCAGCGCTTGTACGTCCGCGCCCGGGGTGACCAGCGCTTGGAGTGCCGGGTCCATGAGCATGATTTCATACAGCCCGGCCCTGCCTCGATAACCGCTGTCACGGCATTGCGCACAGCCGACGGCTTCGCAGCCGTCAGCGTCCTCCTGGCCCAGCGGGCGCTTGCAATGGCTGCACAGCAGCCGCACCAGGCGCTGCGCCATCACCCCTATGAGCGTAGCTTTGATCAAATAGTGAGCAACGCCCAGTTCCTGCAGGCGGCTGATGGCGCTGGGTGCATCGTTGGTGTGCAAGGTCGAGAAAACCAGGTGCCCGGTCAGCGCGGCCTGGATAGCCATCTCTGCGGTTTCCTGGTCGCGGATTTCGCCGATCATGATGATGTCCGGGTCCTGGCGCAGCAGGGCGCGGATGCCGCTTGCGAACGTGAGGTCGATGTTGTGCTGGACCTGCATCTGGTTGAAGGCCGGCTCGACCATTTCAATCGGGTCTTCCACCGTGCACAGGTTGACCTCGCGGGTCGCCAGTTGCCTGAGGGTGGTGTAGAGGGTGCTGGTCTTGCCTGAGCCGGTGGGGCCGGTGACGAGGATGATGCCGTGGCTGCGTCGCGTCATGGCGTGCCAGCGCTGCTGGTCGGCGTTGGACAAACCCAACTGGTCAAAGTCCTTGAGCAGCACTTGTGGGTCGAAAATTCGCATCACCAGTTTTTCGCCGAATGCCGTGGGCAGGGTCGAAAGCCGCAATTCCACTTCGACACCCGCAGGGTTCCGGGTCTTGACGCGGCCATCCTGGGGTTTGCGTTTTTCGGCCACGTTCATTCGCCCCAGGCTTTTCAGGCGGCTGACCACGGCCATGGTGACCTGCGGGGGAAATTGATAGACGTCATGCAGCAGCCCATCAATGCGAAAGCGCACCCGACCCTGGTCGCGGCAGGGCTCGATATGGATATCGCTGGCTCGTTGGCCAAAGGCGTACTGCAGCAGCCAGTCGACGATGTTGACGATATGCGCGTCGTTGGCATCCGGCTCCTTGTCGCTGGCGCCGAGGCTGAGCAAGTCGAGATTGCCAGGCGTCGTCATCTTTTCATCCGCACCGCTGACGGACTTGGCTAAACGGTAAAACTCGTTGATACAGCGCTGGATATCGCTGGGGTTGGCAACCACGCGCTTGATCGTGCGTCTGAGCACCTGGGACAGCCCGGCTTCCCAGGTGGTGACATGGGGTTGGGCACTGGCGATCGTCACGCTGTGAGTATCGACGGCGACTGCGAGAATGCCGTGGCGCTGGGCAAAGGCGTGGGACATCAACGGCACCACGGCTGCCACATCAATCTTCAACGGGTCGATGCGCAGGTAAGGTTGGCCTACCTGCCGGGCCAGCCATTGGGTCAAGGTCTCCACGCAAGGGCCCTGGGCTGCGATGCATTCCAAGGGATGCTGGCTGCCGGACGCTGGCGCTACCTTTTGCGCCGCCTGCGCCGTGATCAGCCCTTGCTCGACCAACTCCGGCAATAATTGCTGCAGTTCCAAGGGGTGATCGTGAGTGGCGACGGGCATGCAGGTTTTCCTGGGGCGTGGGGGTAATCCCAGGCTAGCCGGCCGCTGAAGATCCTGCTGGCGCTTGTATTGCCGGTTTTTACTGCGCCATCGCCGCCAACGCTTGAGGCCGCTCGGAATCAGCCGACCACAGCTCCAGGGTGCAGACGCTGATCAGGTTTCGAATCTTTTCACCGATCACTTGGGCGCGGTGCCAGCTCAGGCCGGTCATCACGATATCGATGCTCAGCAGGTCGGCTTCCCGGTTCATGCTGACCTGGGTGGGCGTGAGCAATTGCAGCGCGAAGTGGTTCAGCACCCGGCACAGCACGTCCGGTTCAGCCTCGGCGACGATGCGATAGTGCGCTTGGCAGTGGCTGCTATTGGCGGCCCACGCATCGACGCGGGTCGCGGGGTAGGCGGTTTCGACGGCATGCATGCTGACTCTCCAGTTTCGACTGGGAAAATTTTTACATTCGCCTGGGGAGATTTCTTATCTAAAATAAGCCTATTTGGCGATAAATAGACCAAAACAATTCAAGATAAGCCTATTCATGGGTACTTTTATGCACAGTGAGTTGGACGCCTACGACCGCCGCATCCTGGCCTTGCTGCAAGAGGATGCCTCGCTCTCCAGTGCACAGATTGCCGAACAGGTCGGCCTGTCGCAGTCGCCATGCTGGCGGCGTATTCAGCGGCTCAAGGAGGAGGGCGTGATCCGCGGCCAGGTCACCCTGCTGGACCGCAAGAAAATCGGGCTCAACACGCAGATTTTCGCCGAGGTCAAACTCAACGCCCACGGTCGCTCCAATTTCACTGAGTTCACCGAGGCGATTCGCGGGTTCCCGGAAGTGTTGGAGTGCTATGTGCTGATGGGGGCGGTGGATTTTCTGCTGCGTATCGTCACCTCGGATATCGAGGCGTACGAGCGGTTTTTCTTCGAGAAGTTGTCGATGGTGCCGGGGATTCAGGAGGTCAACTCGATTGTGGCGCTGTCGGAGATCAAGTCCACCACCAGCCTGCCAGTATTGCGCTGACAGGCATGCCATTGACTGTAGGAGCGAGCTTGCTCGCGAAGATCGTTAACGATAACGCGGGAAGCCTGGCTCCCCACATCGCTCTCGGGTTTTTCGCGAGCAAGCTCGCTCCTACAGGTAGAGTGACTTACAGGCGCAGAAGGGTCTTCCAGGCACGATTCTGATAAACCGCAATCGCCTGGTGCATACGCGCATCCAGCGACTCATCGGTAATCGGCTGGTTGGCCAGGTGCGCCAGCTTGTTCAGCTCGCCGTACAAACGGTCCAGCTCAGGAATGTCCACCACATGGCGCGCATGGTGCAGCCAGGCCTGGATGCGTTCGATACGCGGCAGTTGCTCGGCCAGGTCTTCCGGCTGTTGCTGGTAGCGCTGCAGTTGCAGGGCGACAGCGTCGTCGGCCAACAGGCGTGGCAGCCAGTTGGTAATTTGCGCAGCGCCCTGGCGGTTGCCGCGCACGTTACGTTCGGCCGTCCAGGTGCGAGCCAGCAGCCAGCGCGAGAGGTTGAGTGAGAACAGGCCCCAGCGCACGTCTTGCAGCTCTTCGATGAACTGTTCCGGCGCGGCTTTGCGAATGTCTTCATCGTCGTCACCGGCCTGGACCAGCGGGCGCCAGTCTTCCAGCAACGCATCCAGGGCGCTGCGCAGTTCGCTGGTGGATTGGCGTGGCGCGGCCTGGCCGAGGCTGCCGATCAGGGCGCGCAATTCACCGAGGTTCTCGACCCAGTCTTGCAGCAGGCGCCAGTGGCCATTGAAGCGGTATTGCTCGGCCAGGCGCTGGCTGCTGCCCAGCAGGTGCCACAGGATCGCGGCGAAGGCGTCGTCCAATGGCATTTCGGCGTGGATCTGTGGCGCCGGCAGGCTCAGGGAGTAGCTGCTGGCGTCATACAGGCGATAGCCGCGTTCGGCCTTGCTGATGTCGCACGGCATCAGGGCCAGGGTTGCGGCCAGCTCGGCGGCCAGCTCCAGCAGGGCCGCCGGTTCGCCTTCGCGCAGTTCCAGTTCCAGCTCGCAGATTTCTTCTTTCTGCTTGCCGACCACCACATGGCCCAGGTCCAGGGCGGCTTCGATCACCACCTTGGCCTTGCCACGGCCCCAGGCGATTTCGGCGCGTTCACGCACGAAGTCGGTGGTGAAGATCGGCTTGAGGGTCTTTTTGTCCAGCTCGGCCAGTTGCTCGGGCCAGCACTCGCCATCGAGTTTCTTCACGTCGAGCTTGGCTTTGGGCAGGTCCCAGTTGTATTCGTTGCGTTCCGACAAGCCGGCGACGCTTTGGCCGCGGGTCTTGAGGGTCTGGATGATGTCGTCACCGTCCTTGCGCAGGCGCAGGGCAACCTTGGCCTGGGCCAGGTCACGCTCGGGGGTGTCGAAGTACTGGTTCATCAACTCACGGCGTTCCCAGCCACTTTTGTTGCGTTTTTTCAGTAACGGGTGCTCACGCAGCGCGGCGAGTGTTTCGCGGCTGACGCGTAGCTTGATTTCGGTTTCTTTCTGCATGGCCGGAAAATCCAGGATCGGGAGCGCAGCCGGGGAAAAGTGTGGCTGCCAAGGTCGTGCAGTGTACAGGACTGAGCCCGGCAACGTGCCGCAACGGTTTATTGTGTTGCGCAGATGCCTCTATAGTGAGGTTCATCCGGGAAGTTGGGAGACCGCGCATGCCGTTACCGTCCATGAAAGAGCAGTTCGCCGCCTTGATCGCCGCGCCGTCGGTGAGCTGCACCCAGGCGTCTCTCGACCAGAGCAACCGCCCGGTGATTGACCTGCTCGCCGCTTGGCTGGGCGACCTGGGCTTTGCCATCGATATCCAACAAGTCAGCCCCGGCAAGTTCAACCTGTTGGCCAGTTTCGGCAGCGGCCCCGGTGGCTTGGTGTTGGCGGGGCATAGCGATACCGTGCCGTATGACGCGGCGCTGTGGAACACCGACCCGCTCAAGCTGACGGAAGTCGACGGCCGCTGGGTAGGGCTGGGCAGTTGTGACATGAAGGGGTTTTTCGCACTGGTTATCGACGCGGTGTTGCCGCTGCTGGACCAACCCTTCAAGCAACCGCTGTTGATCCTGGCCACCTGTGATGAGGAAAGCTCTATGTCCGGTGCCCGTGCGCTGGCCGAGGCGGGGCGCCCATTAGGTCGTGCAGCTGTGATCGGCGAGCCGACCGGGCTCAAGCCGATCCGCCTGCACAAGGGCGTGATGATGGAACGCATCGAGATCCTCGGGCGCAGTGGCCACTCGTCGGACCCCAGCCTGGGCCATAGCGCCCTGGAAGCCATGCATGACGCCATCGGCGAACTGCGCGGCCTGCGCCTGGCCTGGCAGCGCGAGTACCGCAACGCGCAATTCAGCGTGCCGCAGCCGACGATGAACTTCGGCTGCATTCACGGCGGCGACAACCCCAACCGCATCTGCGGCCAGTGCTCCCTGGAGTTCGACCTGCGACCCCTGCCGGGCATGGACCCCGAGGTGCTGCGCGCCGCGATCCGCCAGAAGCTCGAACCCCTGGCCGAGCGGCATAAGGTCAAGATCGACTACGCGCCGTTGTTCCCCGAAGTCCCCCCCTTTGAGCAGCCCGAAGACGCCGAGCTGGTGCGGGTGGCGGAACGTTTGACCGGTCATCGTGCCGAAGCAGTAGCGTTCGGCACCGAAGCGCCTTATCTTCAGCGCCTTGGTTGCGAAACCCTGGTGCTCGGGCCTGGCGACATTGCCTGCGCCCACCAGCCTGGCGAGTACCTTGAAATGTCACGCTTGACGCCTACAGTGCGTCTATTGCGGGAACTGATCGAACACTACTGCCTGAAACCTGCATAAATTAACCCCTGCCCATTCGTACATAAGGAGAGTGAGCGTGTCGCCAAGCCTGTTCCGACGATAACCATCAGCCGCTGTGCGCTTTCACGATTGATCCTTTATTTGGCTGCTTTTTATTACAGGCCCAGGTGTTATGCCCGAATACGTCAACTGGCTTCGTCACGCTTCGCCCTACATCAACGCCCACCGCGACTGCACCTTTGTGGTCATGCTGCCCGGCGATGGTGTGGACCACCCCAACTTCGGCAATATCGTCCACGACCTGGTGCTGCTTCACAGCCTGGGTGTGCGCTTGGTGCTGGTGCATGGCTCGCGCCCGCAAATCGAAACCCGCCTTGAAGCACGCGGCCTTACCCCGGCTTACCACGAAGGCTTGCGCATCACCGATGCTGCGACGCTGGAGTGTGTGATCGACGCGGTGGGTCATTTGCGCATTGCCATCGAGGCGCGCTTGTCCATGGACATGGCGTCATCGCCGATGCAGGGCTCGCGCCTGCGTGTGGCCAGCGGCAACCTGGTCACCGCACGGCCAATCGGCGTGCTTGAAGGCGTGGACTACCACCACACCGGCGAAGTGCGCCGGGTCGACCGCAAGGGCATCAACCGCCTGTTGGATGAGCGCTCTATCGTGCTGCTGTCGCCGTTGGGGTATTCGCCCACCGGCGAGATCTTCAACCTGGCCTGCGAAGACGTCGCCACCCGCGCCGCCATCGACCTGGGCGCCGACAAGTTGCTGCTGTTCGGCGCCGATCCCGGTCTGATCGATGAGAACGGCCGCCTGGTGCGTGAATTGCGCCCACAACAAGTACCCGCGCACCTGCAACGCCTGGGCAGCAACTATCAAGCCGAACTGCTCGATGCCGCTGCCGAAGCCTGCCGGGGTGGAGTAGGGCGCAGCCATATCGTCAGCTACGCCGAAGATGGCGCTTTGCTTACCGAACTGTTCACCCGCGATGGTGGCGGTACGCTGGTGGCCCAGGAACAATTCGAACTGGTGCGCGAAGCGGCGATTGAAGACGTCGGCGGCTTGCTGGACCTGATCAGCCCGCTGGAAGAGCAGGGCATTCTGGTGCGCCGTTCGCGGGAAGTGCTGGAGCGTGAGATCGAGCAGTTCAGCGTGGTCGAGCGCGAAGGCATGATCATCGCCTGCGCGGCGCTGTATCAGATCGCGGATTCGGATGCGGGGGAGTTGGCGTGCCTGGCAGTGAACCCGGAGTACCGCCACGGCGCGCGAGGCGATGTGTTGCTCGAACGCATCCAGACCCGGGCACGCGCCCAAGGCTTGAAAACCCTCTTTGTACTCACCACGCGCACGGCCCATTGGTTCCGCGAACGCGGCTTTGTACCCAGCAGCGTGGACCGCCTGCCGTCGGCGCGAGCGTCGCTGTACAACTATCAGCGCAACTCCAAGATCTTTGAAAAGGCCCTGTAAAAGAGTACGGCTCTGTGTGGGAGCTGGCTTGCCTGCGATAGTGGCGCCTCGGTTTATCTGAAGGACCGAGTTGCTGGTATCGCAGGCAAGCCAGCTCCCACCGAAGACTGTATTTATTGTGTGATGAATTTGTCGGTCACATACGCCGAATAATCCGGCAGCACCGTCTCCACCTTCCCCTGTTCCTTCAAGAACTTCGCCGTCTCCTCAATCGCCTTCGCCGTGCCGCCCTTGAGCAGCGCAGCGGTTTGCTGTGCCTGCGCAGCCGGAAACGTCGTACCGGCCAAGAGTTCCGGAATGTCATCCGCATTTGAACCTGTCAATTTGGCGATTTTCTGCACTGGCTCGGAATCCACCGTCCAGCTGTCTTTGTGGGCGGCATAGTCGGCAAAGGCATCCAGGGTAACTTTGGCGAACTTGGCCACTACCTCAGGATGTTTTTGCGCAAAATCCTTGCGCGCCACCCACACCTCAAACGTCGGCGCGCCCCATTGGCCAACCTGCGCCGCGTCTGTCAGGGTCTTGCCGCTCTTGCGGATTTCACCCAGGGCCGGGGACCACACAAAAGCCCCATCAATATCGCCGCGTTTCCACGCAGCGGCGATTTCGGCCGGTTGCAGGTTGACCACTTTGACTTGTTTGGTGTCCAGCCCCCAGTGTTTCAGCGCGCCGAGCAGGCTGTAATGGGAGGTGGAGACGAAGGGCGTGGCGATGGTTTTACCGATCAAGTCCTGGGGGTTGTCGATGCCACTGCCGTTGCGCACCACCAGGGCTTCAGAAGCGTTGATCTGTGCCGATACGATAAACGCCACAATCGGCAGGTTGCGCGAGGCCGCCGCCGCGAGCGGGCTGGAGCCGAGGTTGCCGATTTGTACATCACCCGAAGCGATGGCCGTGACTACCTCTGGCCCGCTGTTGAAGCGGCGCCAGGCGATTTTTTCGCCGATGGCTTTTTCATACAGGCCGTCGGCCTGGGGAACCTTGCTGGGATCGATGCCGGTCTGGTAGCCCACCGTCAGGTCGGTGGCGTTGACACCAAAAGAAAGTAATAGCGATACAAAAACTGTAACAAATTGACGGGAGGATGTGCGTTTGGCCATGATGGCGTCGCCTTTTTGATCGTGAGTGACGTATGCAACCGTACGGCAACACTAATCGATCTAAAAAAGCACCAGTAAATACCCTTTAGGAATTAGCTTATGGAGCGGCGCGTCTATCCTGACCGGCCAGCTTCACGGAAAGTCTTATTCCTGGATCGTATGAAAAAGAATGAAATAATTCTTTTTGGGTGTATGAAAAACTCATTACCCTGCAGGGACCAAATCAACTGCGATTAGACGAAGGTAGTAGACACACAAGGTTACGATTGACTTGGTGGTCACTATCCGGCGCTAATCGCGCATCTGTGGATCGAGGGCGTCAGACCCGAGACCAAAGAAATACAAAAATTAGAAATGAGAGGAGCGGTACATGAAGAAGTCCACCTTGGCTGTGGCTGTAACGTTGGGCGCAATCGCCCAGCAAGCAGGCGCTGCCGGTTTCATCGAAGACAGCAAGGCCACACTGGGCCTGCGTAACTTCTACATCAACACCGATAACCGCGAAGGCACGGCCAACCCGAGCCGCAACGAAGAATGGGGCCAAGGCTTCGATCTGCGTTTCATCTCCGGTTACACCCAAGGCACCGTCGGCTTCGGTCTGGACGCTATCGGCCTGCTGGGTGTTCGCCTGGATTCCGGCGGTGGCACCAACGGCGCGACTGCCAGCTCCTACGGTGGCACGATCTTCCCGAGCAAGTCCAATGGCGAAGCCGTTGATAACTACTCCAGCCTGGGCCTGACTGCCAAGGCCAAGATCTCTCAAACCGAACTGAAGTTGGGTACCTTGCAGCCCAAGCTGCCGGTCATCGTCACCAACGATGGTCGTATGCTGCCGCAAACCTTCCAAGGTGGCCAGATCACCTCCAGCGACATCAAGGACCTGACCCTGGTTGCTGGCCAGATCGAAAAGGCCAAGGGCCGTAACTCCAGCAACAACGAAAGCCTGTCCATTTCCGGCGCCAACAGCCGCGGTGTGAACTGGCGTTCGAGCAACAAGTTCTACTACGCCGGTGGCGACTACAAGATCACCAAGGATCTGACCGCCCAGTACTACTACGGCAACCTGGAAGATTTCTACAAGCAACACTTCCTGGGCCTGACCCACAACTGGGCCATCGGTCCTGGCGTGCTGAAGTCTGACCTGCGTTACTTCAACAGCTCCGACGATGGCAACAACGGCAACCAGTCCGCTTACTTCTCGACGGGCAACTACAGCGGCGTGAACTCCGGCCGTGGCAAAGTCGACAACAACCTGTACAGCGGCCTGTTCCTGTACTCGGTGGCCGGTCACACCTTCGGTGGCGGTTACCAGGTCAGCAACGGCAGCAGCGACTTCCCTTGGCTGAACCAGGGTGACGGCTCGTCGGCTTACATCACCACCGACATGCAAATCCAGAAGTTCGCCCGTGCCGGCGAGCGTACCTGGCAAGCTCGCTACTCCTACGACTTCGCCAAAGTCGGCGTGCCTGGCCTGACCGCCGGTGTGGTTTACCTGAAAGGTGATCATATCGACACCGTCGCCAGCAACCGTACCGAGTTCACCGGCCAGTCCGAGTGGGAGCGTGACATCACTGTTGCCTACGTCGTACCGGAAGGTCCGCTGAAGAACGTCGGCGTGGCGTGGAAAAACGCTATGTGGCGCAGCGACATCGCCAACGCGCGTAACCAGGACGAAAACCGCTTGATCGTCAGCTACTCGATCCCGCTGTTGTAAGACTGTAAAACCTTGCCCGGCGCAATGCCGGGCAAGGTGTCTTGCTATTCAAGTCGGGCTCAACCCCCGCAAGCCCTTCCTGAATCCCTCTTTTTTGCAGCGTCTCAAGGCCTTCTCGAACCTTGAAGGCGATGTTGGCCTCAGGCCGTTCCCAAGTCCAATGAACTGATTTTTAATATTCTTTTATCGTCTAGATAAATCGATATTTATTCTTTTTAAATCACCAAAAATCCATGCACAGTGGGCTCCATAAGCACTCATCAGGAGCCACACCATGAGCCTAAGACTGGGCGATATCGCCCCCGACTTCGAACAGGATTCCAGCGCCGGCAAGATTCGCTTCCACGAATGGCTGGGCGACAGCTGGGGTGTGCTGTTTTCCCACCCTGCGGACTTCACGCCGGTGTGCACCACCGAGCTGGGTTTTACCGCCAAGCTCAAGGATGAATTCGCCAAGCGTGGCGTCAAGGCCATCGCCCTGTCGGTAGATCCGGTGGACTCGCACCACAAGTGGATCGAAGACATCAACGAGACCCAGAACACCGTGGTCAACTTCCCGATCCTGGCCGACGCCGACCGCAAGGTCTCGGACCTCTACGACCTGATCCACCCGAATGCCAGCGATACCCTCACCGTGCGCTCCTTGTTTGTGATCGACCCGAACAAGAAGATCCGCCTGACCATCACCTACCCGGCCAGCACCGGGCGTAATTTCCATGAAATCCTGCGGGTGATCGACTCGCTGCAGCTGACCGACAACCACAAGGTGGCAACACCGGCCAACTGGCAGGATGGGGATGAGGTGGTGATCGTGCCGTCGCTCAAGGACGAGGAAGAGATCAAGAAACGCTTTCCCAAGGGCTATCGCGCGGTGAAGCCGTACCTGCGTCTTACCCCACAACCCAATCGTTAAGGCATCACGGACCATCCCTCTGTAGGAGCGAGCTTGCTCGCGAAAAACGTCAACGATAACGCGCGCTTCCTGAATGAACGCGGCGCCTGTGAGTTTTTCGCGAGCAAGCTCGCTCCTACCAAAAAGCACTGACTCACAGCAGGGGTTTTCAGGCCGTTTCCACGGCCTTTTTTTCGCCTGGGGATTGATCATTCGCTTATGTTTTTGTGGAATAAACAAATGAATAAATAAGATTTATAGATATATAAATCTGCTGATAAGGTCTATCCCATCTTGGCGCCATCGCCGTACAGCGAACCGCCGACACTTGCTCAAGGAATCTCCTGCATGCTGGTCGTAACACTTGGAGGCAGTCCCAGCCAGCGTTCCCGCTCCGGGGTCTTGCTGGATAAAACCCGTCAGTGGCTGCAACAGCAGGGCGTGGAAGTAGTGAGTTACCAGGTACGGGACTTCCCGGCTGAAGACTTGCTGCACGCACGCTTCGACAGCCCCAAGGTCATTGACCTGCTGCAACAAGTCGCCAATGCCGACGGCCTGGTGATCGCCACGCCGGTGTACAAGGCGTCGTTTTCCGGGGCGTTGAAGACCGTACTGGACCTGCTGCCGGAGCGTGCGCTGGCCCATAAGGTGGTGCTGCCGATGGCGACCGGCGGCAGCATCGCCCACATGCTGGCGGTGGACTACGCCCTGAAGCCGGTGCTGTCGGCCCTCAAGGCCCAGGAATTGCTCCACGGTATTTTTGCCGAAGACAGCCAGATCGCCTATGGCGAAGGCAGCGTGCAGGCGCAACTGGTGCCGGTACTCGAACAGCGTCTGCACGAAGCCTTGGAGCAGCTCTACAGCGCCATGGCGCGCCGGCCAAAACCGCTGGACCCTGACGTATTGAATGAACGTTTGTTGAGTGCTCGCTGGAGCATCTGAGCCTCACCCCAGAAACCTGGAAACACTCACCTTACTCAGCCGACAACGGCCAAGCAGGTGCAGCCAAAACCCTAATCGCACAGTTGGAGAGAGCGCCATGCGCACTGTCATCTTGCGTCGTGGTCTGGTCGCACTCTTTGCTGCGGCTGTGTCCTTCGGCGCCATCGTTCAAGCCCAAGCCGCCGAGACCTTGCGGATCGGTTATCAGAAGTACGGCACCCTGGTGCTGCTCAAGGCCAAGGGCACCCTGGAAAAACGCCTGGCCGACCAAGGCGTGCAGGTGCAGTGGACCGAGTTTCCCGGTGGCCCGCAATTGCTCGAGGGCCTGAACGTCGGCTCCATCGACTTCGGCGTTACTGGCGAAACTCCACCGGTGTTTGCCCAGGCGGCTGGCGCCGATCTGCTCTATGTCGCCTACGAACCACCCGCGCCTACCAGCGAAGCGATCCTGGTGCCCAAGGACTCGCCGATCAAATCGGTGGCCGAGCTCAAGGGTAAAAAGGTCGTGCTCAACAAAGGCTCCAACGTGCACTACCTGCTAGTGCGTGCCCTGGAAGATGCCGGTCTCAACTACACCGACGTAAAGACCGTGTTCCTGCCCCCCGCCGATGCCCGTGCTGCGTTCGAGCGTGGCAGCGTGGACGCCTGGGTGATCTGGGACCCGTACCAGGCCGCCGCCGAGAAGCAACTACAAGCGCGCACCCTGCGAGACGGCACCGGGATTGCCGACAACCATCAGTTTTACCTGGCCACCAAACCCTACGCCGAACAGCACCCACAAGTGATCAAGGCGTTGGTGGAAGAGGTGCGTGCGGTAGGCGAATGGTCCAAGGCCAACCCGCAGGAAGTGACTGAGCAGGTCGCCCCACTGCTCGGCCTGCCGGCAGATATCACCCTCACATCGGTGAAACGCCAGGGCTACGGCGCGCTGTTCCTGACCCCGGCAGTGGTCGCCGCCCAGCAGAAAATCGCAGACACCTTCTACCAACTCAAATTGATCCCCAAGCCCTTGAGCATCAAGGACGTGATCTGGACGCCACCCGCCGCGGTTGCCAAAGCGCCGTAATCCGACTTCATTCAGGAGACAACTCCATGAGCCTCAATATTTTCTGGTTCCTGCCCACCCACGGCGACGGTCATTACCTTGGCACCGCCGAAGGCGCCCGCGCTGTCGACCACGGTTACTTGCAACAAGTGGCCCAGGCTGCTGACCGCCTGGGTTTCGGCGGGGTGTTGATCCCTACGGGTCGCTCTTGCGAAGACTCGTGGTTGGTGGCCGCCTCGCTGATCCCCGTGACCCAGCGCTTGAAATTCCTGGTTGCCCTGCGCCCTGGGATCATCTCCCCGACCGTGGCCGCGCGTCAGGCCGCGACCCTGGATCGCCTGTCTGGTGGCCGTGCGCTGTTCAACCTGGTCACCGGTGGCGATCCAGAAGAACTGGCTGGCGACGGATTGTTCTTGAGCCATGAAGAACGCTACCAGGCGTCGGTGGAATTCACCCGCATCTGGCGCCGTGTGCTGGAAGGCGAGACCGTGGACTACGACGGCGAGCACATCAGCGTCAAAGGCGCAAAATTGCTCTACCCACCGATTCAACAACCACGCCCGCCGCTGTATTTCGGGGGTTCCTCCGAAGCCGCCCAGGACCTTGCGGCCGAACAGGTCGAGATGGTGCTGACCTGGGGCGAGCCGCCGGCAGCCGTTGCGGAAAAGATCGCGCAGGTACGCGCCAAGGCTGCAAAACTGGGACGCACGGTGCGCTTTGGCATTCGCTTGCATGTGATCGTGCGCGAAACCAACGACGAAGCCTGGAAAGCCGCCGACAAACTGATCTCCCACCTGGACGACGAGACCATCGCCCGCGCCCAGGCGTCCTTGGCGCGCTTCGATTCGGTGGGCCAGCAACGCATGGCAGCCTTGCACGGCGGTAGCCGTGACAACCTGGAAGTCAGCCCCAACCTGTGGGCCGGCGTCGGCCTGGTACGTGGCGGCGCAGGGACGGCGCTGGTGGGCGATGGCCCAACGGTTGCGGCGCGGGTCAAGGAGTACGCGGACCTGGGTATCGATACCTTTATCTTCTCCGGTTATCCACACCTGGAAGAGTCGTATCGGGTCGCCGAGCTGTTGTTCCCGCACCTGGATATCGAACGTCCCGAGCTGCCCAAAAGCGCCGGCTACGTCAGCCCGTTTGGCGAGATGGTGGCCAACGACATCCTTCCCAAAGCTGCGTCACAGAGCTGAGGCGCCGTTATGGACTTAGAAAAAATCAGCCATCGCGTGGCGCCCTGGGTGCTGCCGATCTTATTGCTGGCGGTGTGGCAGTTGTCGGTGTCGGCGGGTTGGTTGTCGACGCGCATTCTGCCAGCGCCGAGTGCGGTGATCGAAGCCGGGATGAACCTGGTGGTCAGCGGCGAAATCTGGACGCACCTGGCCATCAGCGGCTGGCGCGCCGGCCTGGGCTTTGTGATCGGTGGCAGCATCGGTCTGGCCCTGGGCTTTATCACCGGCTTGTCGAAGTGGGGCGAACGCTTGCTCGACAGCTCGGTGCAGATGATCCGCAACGTGCCGCACCTGGCGCTGATTCCGCTGGTCATCCTGTGGTTCGGCATTGATGAGACCGCGAAAATTTTCCTGGTGGCCCTGGGTACCTTGTTCCCGATCTACCTGAACACTTACCACGGCATCCGCAATGTCGACCCGGCACTGGTGGAAATGTCGCGCAGCTATGGCTTGTCCGGTTTCAGCCTGTTCTGGCAAGTGATCCTGCCGGGCGCGCTGCCGTCGATCCTGGTTGGGGTGCGCTTTGCCCTGGGCTTCATGTGGCTGACGTTGATCGTGGCGGAAACCATCTCGGCAAGTTCCGGCATCGGTTACCTGGCGATGAATGCCCGTGAATTCCTGCAAACCGACGTGGTGGTGCTGGCCATCGTCATGTACGCCATCCTCGGCAAACTGGCAGACCTGGCAGCCCGCGGGCTGGAACGTGTGTGGCTGCGCTGGCACCCGGCGTACCAAGTCAAAGGAGGCGCAGCATGACGGCTCAACAACCTCCGCGTCTGTTGAAGGGCATCCCTCTGGCAGTGCGCAAATTGCGCAAGGCCTTTGGTACCCGCGAAGTGCTCAAAGAGATTGACCTGCATATTCCCGCGGGGCAGTTCGTGGCCGTGGTCGGTCGCAGTGGTTGCGGCAAAAGTACCTTGCTGCGCCTGTTGGCGGGGCTGGACAAAGCCAGTGGCGGCGAGCTGCTGGCCGGCTCCGCGCCACTGCACGAAGCGATTGAAGATACGCGGTTGATGTTCCAGGAAGCGCGCTTGCTGCCATGGAAGAAGATCATCGATAACGTCGGCCTGGGCCTCAAGGGCGACTGGCGGCCCAAAGCGCTGGATGCGCTGGAAGCGGTTGGCCTGGCCGAGCGCGCCAATGAATGGCCGGCGGCGTTGTCCGGTGGCCAGAAACAGCGCGTGGCACTCGCACGGGCGTTGATCCATCAGCCGCGCCTGTTACTGCTCGATGAGCCGCTGGGCGCACTGGATGCCCTGACCCGCATCGAGATGCAGCAACTGATCGAAAACCTGTGGCGCAAGCACGGTTTCACGGTGTTGCTGGTGACCCACGACGTCAGCGAAGCCGTGGCGATTGCCGACCGCGTAATTCTGATTGAAAACGGCGAAATCGGCCTCGACCTGAACATCGACCTGCCACGCCCACGGGCCCGTGGCTCACACCGCCTGGCCGCGCTGGAAGCCGAAGTGCTCAACCGCGTGCTGTCGCTACCCGGTTCCCCACCGGAACCCGAACCTGTTTCACCGCTGCCGACGCAATTGCGTTGGGCTCAATAACTCACACAGGAAAAACACCATGACTATTAAAGCCATCAACGTGCGTAACCAGTTCAAAGGCACCATCAAGGAAATCGTGGTCGGCGACGTGCTGTCGGAAATTGACGTGCAGACCGCGTCCGGCATTGTCACCTCGGTGATCACCACGCGTTCGGTCAAGGAGTTGGAGCTGGTGATCGGCAGTGAAGTGATTGCCTTTGTGAAATCCACTGAGGTGTCGATTGCCAAGTTGTGATAACCCCACTGATCGTTCCCACGCTCTGCGTGGGAATGCCGCCTGGGGCGCTCCGCGTCCCGCTGTGCCAAAGGTGACGCAGAGCGTCACGGGATGTATTCCCACGCAGAGCGTGGGAACGATCAGCGCTTGGGCAGATAGGCCGGCAAATAAAGCCCCACATACGCATCAAACACCCGCATCCCTTCCTCCGCCATGCGCGGCGTAATCAGCCCATGCTGATGCACCGAGCGCGCGTACACGCGGTCGCTCAACTCCAATGCCAGGGCAAACACGTCCACATCGCCCGGTAGCGTTGGCACTTCGAAGTGGCGATTGAACACCGCCAGCATCAAGTCGCCCAATTCCAGATCATGCTGGCGATCGGCCTGGGTCACTTCGGTCAACCCATGCTGGGCCAGGATCAACTGGCGCGCCGCGGCATCGTTGCTGTAGATGCTGAGCATGCGTTGTTCAACGATGTAGGACAGGTCGCGCCAATGCTTGAGAGATTCATGCTCGATGGGCGCCTGGATGGCAGCGCGAAAGGCTGCGTGAACGTCAGCGGTCAACGCCTCAAGCAACGCCGGCACACTGGCGAAAAAGTGGTACACCGATGACGGTGGAATCTGTGCTCGTTCGGCCACGCTGTAGATCGACAAGCTGGCCACACCTTCGGCGGCCAGCAAGGTGCGGGCGGCGTCGAGGATCGCATCGATCCGGGCCTGGCTGCGGGCGCGGGGTTTGCGAACAGTGGCGGGGCGGGTGGTCATGGATGTCTCCTACAAGGCAGCAGGCATTGTATGAGCAGGAATCTGTGTTGTCTGCCAAGCCGCCTTCGCGAGCAAGCCCGCTCCCACATTTAACTGCATTCCAAAGTTGAAACCCGACCCCTGTGGGAGCGGGCTTGCTCGCGAAGAGGCCAACTCGGTCTACCGGTAGAAACCCATAAAAAAACGCCACTGACCAAAATCAGCGGCGTTCTTTTATTGCAGCAACCGCTTACACGGTATGCAGGTACCAGTTGTACTCAAGGTCGGAGATGGAGTGTTCAAACTCCTCCAACTCACTTTCCTTACAGGCGACGAAGATATCGATGTATTTAGGATCGATGTACTTGGCCATCACCTCGCTGTCGTCCAACTCGCGCAGGGCATCGCGCAGGTTGTTCGGCAGGCTCTGCTCGTTCTGCTCGTAGCTGTTGCCTTCCACTGGAGCGTTCGGCTCGATCTTGTTGGTCAGGCCGTGGTGTACGCCCGCCAATACCGAGGCCATCAGCAGGTAAGGGTTGGCATCGGCGCCAGCCACACGGTGTTCGATACGCACGGCATCGGACGAGCCGGTGGGTACGCGAATCGCCACGGTGCGGTTATCCAGGCCCCAGCACGGCGAGTTCGGCACGTAGAACTGTGCGCCGAAACGACGGTAGGAGTTGACGTTGGGGCACAGGAACGCCATTTGGGCGGGTAGGGTCTCCAGCACACCGCCGATCGCGTGACGCAATGCGGCGTTCTGCTCGGGATCCTCGCTGGCAAAGATGTTCTTGCCGTCCTTGTCCAGAATGGAAATGTGTACGTGCAGCCCGTTGCCTGCCTGGCCTGGGTAAGGCTTGGCCATGAAGGTGGTGTCCATCTCATGGTCGTAGGCGATGTTCTTGATCAGGCGCTTGAGCAGTACCGCGTAGTCGCAGGCCTTGATCGGGTCGGCGACGTGGTGCAGGTTCACTTCGAACTGCGCCGGGGCACTTTCCTTGACGATGGCATCGGCCGGAATGCCTTGCTCCTTGGCACCTTCCAGAATGTCCTGGAGGCAGTCGACGTATTCGTCGAGGTCGTCGATCAGGTAGACCTGTGTCGAGTGCGGGCGTTTGCCGGAGATCGGCGAGCGGGGCGGTTGTGGGCGGCCGTTCACGTTCTCCTGGTCGATCAGGTAGAATTCAAGCTCGAAAGCGGCGCAGATGGTCAGACCGAGGTCGTCAAACTTGGTGACAACTTGGCGGAGCACTTCGCGCGGATCGGCGAAGAAAGGTTCACCTTCAAGTTCGTGCATGGTCATCAGCAGTTGCGCGGTGGGGCGCTTTTGCCAGGGTTCATTGCACAGGGTGTCGGGGATTGGATAACAGATTCGGTCAGCATCACCGATGTCCAGGCCCAGGCCGGTGCTTTCCACCGTAGAGCCGTTGATATCCAGGGCAAATAAAGAGGCAGGCAGGTTAATGCCCTTCTCGTAAACCTTGTGGAGGCTGGTGCGTTCGATGCGCTTACCGCGCACCACACCATTCATATCCGCAATTAGAAGGTCTACGTACAGAACCTCAGGATGATCCTTAAGGAACGCGTTCGCTTCGTTAAGCTGAACGGCACGCGGGGGTACCGACATGATGCAACACCTTTGTTGTTAAAAATATCAATCATTGATCTTTTCTGGTTTCAGTCAACCCGAACGGCCTGCCGAAGTCAAGCGAGGCATTTTTTGCCCTAGAAAAGCGCCATGAAGCCTTTTTTGCGGGGTTTTGGGGCGGTTTTTTGGGTTTTAGGGGCTTGGGACCTGCAGGCTTGAGCGGGCCGTGTAGGATTTTTTACGGGGGTGTTGTGTAAAAAAATGAACAAGGCTAAGCTCGATTCAAACCCATAACAGCAATAATACCGGGGTGCTTCATGTTTCACCTGCCGCCAATCGGCGTCTGCGCCTGCTCCAGCCAGGCTTTGTCCGCAGCTCGTTCGCCCCGTGTGAATGCCCAGGCACCGGCCAATATTCTTGACGGCCCGGCCGATCTCCTTTTTGCCATCTCCGACGCCACTGAGCGACCCTCATCCGCCGTGCCGATCATAATTGCGCACAACTTTGGCCTGAGGAATGCAACCCATGGGCAAATGGCAGGTAAGCTCCTACCCTGAATGAAAAAACGACGCGGATGCTGCGTCAACCAACGCCTGGCCTTTAATGGATGCCAGGAAACCCAGCCCAGAGGCATTTATGAGTAACAACCTCGACCAGCTCACCGATTGGTTGAAAGACCACAAGATCACAGAAGTCGAATGCATGATTGGCGACCTCACCGGTATTACCCGGGGCAAGATCTCGCCGACCAACAAGTTCATTGCCGAAAAAGGCATGCGCCTGCCCGAGAGTGTTCTGTTGCAGACCGTGACCGGCGACTATGTCGAAGACGACATCTATTACGAATTGCTCGACCCGGCCGACATCGACATGATCTGCCGCCCCGACCAGAACGCGGTATTCCTGGTGCCCTGGGCCATCGAGCCGACCGCCCAGGTGATCCACGACACCTACGACAAGCAAGGCAACCCGATCGAGCTGTCGCCGCGCAACGTGCTCAAGAAAGTCCTCAAACTCTACTCCGACCGCGGCTGGCAGCCCATCGTGGCGCCGGAGATGGAGTTCTACCTGACCAAGCGCTGCGAAGACCCGGACTTCCCGCTGCAACCGCCGATTGGCCGCTCCGGCCGCCCGGAAACCGGTCGCCAGTCCTTCTCTATAGAAGCAGCCAACGAATTCGACCCGCTGTTCGAAGACGTCTACGACTGGTGCGAACTGCAGGAACTGGACCTCGACACCCTGATCCACGAGGACGGCACCGCGCAGATGGAAATCAACTTCCGTCACGGCGATGCCCTGTCTCTGGCCGACCAGATCCTGGTGTTCAAGCGCACCATGCGTGAAGCCGCGCTCAAGCACGACGTGGCCGCCACCTTCATGGCCAAGCCCATGACCGGCGAGCCCGGCAGCGCGATGCACCTGCACCAGAGCATCATCGACATTGCCACCGGCAAGAACGTCTTCTCCAATGAAGACGGGACCATGAGCCAACTGTTCCTCAACCATATTGGCGGCCTGCAGAAATTCATCCCTGAATTGCTGCCTTTATTCGCCCCCAACGTGAACTCGTTCCGCCGCTTCCTGCCCGACACCTCGGCGCCGGTGAACGTGGAATGGGGCGAAGAAAACCGCACCGTCGGCCTGCGCGTACCGGATGCCGGCCCGCAGAATCGCCGCGTGGAAAACCGCCTGCCTGGCGCCGACGCCAACCCGTACCTGGCGATTGCCGCCAGCCTGTTGTGCGGCTACATCGGCATGGTCGAAGGCCATAACCCGAGCGCGCCGGTGGTGGGCCGCGGTTACGAGCGACGCAACCTGCGCCTGCCGTTGACCATCGAAGACGCCCTGGAACGCATGGAAAACAGCAAGACCATCGAGAAATATCTGGGGCAAAAATTCATCACAGGCTACGTCGCGGTCAAGCGGGCCGAGCATGAAAACTTCAAGCGCGTGATCAGTTCGTGGGAGCGGGAATTCCTGCTCTTCGCCGTCTGATGCGCCGGGCGCGCCCTTCAAACGGCGCGCCTTCACTGAAAAGTCTAGGAGATTGGTATGTCCAGCAACAACCCGCAAACCCGTGAATGGCAAGCCTTGAGCAATGATCACCACCTGGCGCCGTTCAGCGACTTCAAGCAATTGAAAGAGAAAGGCCCAAGGATCATCACCAAAGCCCACGGCGTTTACCTGTGGGACAGCGAAGGCAACAAGATCCTCGACGGTATGGCCGGCCTGTGGTGCGTGGCGATCGGTTACGGTCGCGATGAACTGGCCGATGCCGCCGCCAAGCAGATGAAAGAACTGCCGTACTACAACCTGTTCTTCCAGACCGCACACCCGCCGGTATTGGAGTTGGCCAAGGTCATTTCCGATGTCGCGCCGGCTGGCATGAACCACGTGTTCTTCACCGGCTCTGGCTCCGAAGGCAACGACACCATGTTGCGCATGGTCCGCCACTACTGGGCGATCAAGGGCCAGCCCAACAAGAAAACCATCATTGCCCGCAAGAATGGCTACCACGGCTCTACCGTGGCCGGCGCCAGCCTGGGCGGCATGACCTATATGCACGAGCAGGGCGACTTGCCGATCCCGGGCATTACCCACATCGCGCAGCCGTACTGGTTTGGCGAAGGCGGTGACATGAGCCCCGAGGAATTCGGTGTGTGGGCCGCCAACCAGTTGGAAGAGAAAATCCTGGAGCTGGGCGTGGACAACGTCGGCGCCTTTATTGCCGAGCCGATCCAGGGTGCCGGTGGCGTGATCGTGCCGCCTGCCACGTACTGGCCGCGCATCAAGGAAATCCTCGCCAAGTACGACATCCTGTTTGTCGCCGACGAAGTAATCTGCGGCTTCGGCCGTACCGGTGAGTGGTTCGGTAGCGATTTCTACGACCTCAAGCCGCACATGATGACCATCGCCAAGGGCCTGACCTCGGGCTACGTGCCCATGGGCGGCCTGATCGTGCGTGACGAAGTGGTGGCGGTGCTCAACGAAGGGGGCGATTTCAACCACGGCTTTACCTACTCCGGCCACCCGGTGGCCGCGGCCGTGGCGCTGGAAAACATCCGCATCCTGCGCGATGAAAACATCGTTAACCGTGTGCACGACGAAACGGCACCGTATTTGCAAAAGCGTCTGAGGGAACTGGGCGATCATCCGCTGGTGGGTGAAGTCCGCGGCGTCGGTATGCTCGGTGCGATCGAGCTGGTGCAGGACAAGGCGACGCGCAAGCGTCATGAAGGCAAAGGCGCGGGCATGATCTGCCGAACCTTCTGCTTTGAAAATGGCCTGATCATGCGCGCCGTGGGCGACACCATGATCATTTCGCCGCCACTGGTCATCAGCAAGGCTGAAATCGACGAGCTGGTAACCAAGGCCCGCCATTGCCTGGACCTGACTTTGGCTGCCTTGCAGGGCTAAGTGCTAGGCTCAGTGCGCGGTGCACTGGGCAGTTAAAAATGCAGGGGCTTTGGTTGAAAGCCGGCCCCTGAACTTGCCAGACTGTCGCCCTGTTTTGTTGCCCTTCGGTTGGGCCGTAAAACATACAACGCTTGTGGCCCAAAAAAGAAAAAATTGGAGCATCACCAAATGAAGGCATTAGGTTTGAAGAACGCTGGCAAGACCCTCCTCGCCTTGTCCCTGATGGGTGCAATGGCGGGCGCGGCCCAGGCAGACAATAAAGTGCTGCACGTTTACAACTGGTCCGACTACATTGCACCGGACACCATCGCCAACTTTGAAAAAGAGTCGGGCATCAAAGTGGTGTACGACGTTTTTGACAGCAACGAAACCCTGGAAGCCAAGTTGCTGGCAGGCAAGTCCGGCTACGACATCGTCGTGCCGTCGAACAGCTTCCTCGCCAAGCAGATCAAGGCCGGTGTCTACCAAGAGCTGGACAAGTCCAAGCTGTCCAACTACGACAACCTGAACAAATCCCTGCTCAAGGCCGTATCGGTCAGCGACCCGGACAACAAGCACGCCTTCCCGTACATGTGGGGCTCGATGGGCATCGGCTACAACCCGGAGAAGGTCAAGGCCGCACTGGGCGTGGACAAGATCGACTCGTGGGACGTACTGATGAAGCCGGAAAACATCGCCAAGCTGAAAAGCTGCGGCGTGAGCTTCCTCGATTCGCCAACCGAAATGCTGCCGGTAGCGCTGCATTACCTGGGCCTGCCGACCGACACGACGAAGAAGGCTGATCTGAAACAGGCCGAAGACCTGTTCATGAAAATCCGTCCTTCGATCGGCTACTTCCACTCCTCCAAGTACATCTCCGACCTGGCCAACGGCAACATCTGCGTGGCTGTGGGCTACTCGGGTGACATCGAACAGGCCAAAACCCGCGCGGCTGAAGCCGGTGGCAAGGTCAAGATCGCCTATGACATTCCCAAGGAAGGTGCTGGCAGCTTCTTCGACATGGTCGCCATTCCCAAGGATGCTGAAAACGTCGAGGCTGCCTACGCATTCATGAACTACCTGCTCAAGCCAGACGTCATGGCCGCGATCACCAACAGTGTGCGTTTCCCGAACGGTAACGAGAAAGCCACTGCCCTGGTCGATAAAGACATCACCAGCGACCCGGGTATTTATCCGTCGGCCGAAGTGCAATCCAAGCTCTACGCCATTGCCGACATGCCAGCGGCAACTCAGCGTGAAATGACCCGTAGCTGGACCAAGATCAAATCGGGCAAGTAAGCCTCAAAACCTGTGGGAGGGGGCTTGCCCCCGATGACGGAGTGTCAGTCGGCGATTCTCTCGGATGGTGCATCGCCATCGGGGGCAAGCCCCCTCCCACAAATTAGATCAAAGAAAGTTTTGCCGGATCGGTTTATCGACGGTAAGTTGCGCGCCGGTTTTGTTGCCGGGCAACAACTTCAAGGCCCCAACTATTCAAGAGGACCTCCACTTGCCAATTTCTTTATTTCGCAAAGCCATGCTGGTGGGTGCAGGTATCACGCTGGCTGCCAGCGTACAGGCCGCACCGACGGTGCATATTTATAACTGGTCGGACTACATCGGCCCCGACACCCTGGCCAACTTCGAAAAGGCCAGCGGTATCAAGCCTGTGTATGACGTGTTTGACTCCAACGAAACCCTGGAAGGCAAGTTGCTCGCCGGGCGTACCGGCTACGACGTCGTGGTTCCGTCCAACCATTTCCTGGGCAAGCAGATCAAGGCTGGAGCGTTCCAGAAGCTCGACAAGTCACTGCTGACAAACTACGCCAACCTCGACCCGGTGCTGCTCAAGCGCCTGGAAAAGAACGACCCGGGCAACCAGTACGCGGTGCCGTACCTGTGGGGCACCAACGGCATTGGCTACAACGTCGACAAGGTCAAGGAAGTGCTGGGTGTCGACAAGATCGACTCTTGGGCGGTGTTGTTCGAACCGGAAAACATGAAGAAGTTGGCCACTTGCGGCGTGTCGTTCATGGACTCGGCCGATGAAATGCTACCGGCGGTACTCAACTATATGGGCCTGGACCCCAACAGCACCAACCCGGCCGACTATAAGAAAGCCGAGGAAAAACTGCTGAAAGTGCGGCCCTACGTGACCTACTTCCATTCCTCCAAATACATCTCGGACCTGGCCAACGGCAACATCTGCGTGGCGGCCGGTTTCTCCGGCGATGTGTTCCAGGCCAAGGCCCGTGCGGCGGAGGCGGGCAAAGGCGTGAACATCGCCTACACGATTCCCAAAGAAGGCGGCAACCTGTGGTTCGACGTGCTGGCGATTCCCAAGGATGCCAGCAACGTCAAGGAAGCCCACGCCTTCATCAACTATTTGCTGCAGCCTGAGGTGATCGCTCAGGTCAGCGATCAAGTCGGTTACGCCAACCCTAACCCAGGGGCGGACAAACTGATGGAGCAATCGATACGCACCGACGAAGCGGTTTACCCACCGCAGGCGGTTCTCGAGCGGACATTCGTCAACTTTGAGCTACCCCCGAAAGTGCAGCGTTTAATGACCCGTAGCTGGACCAAGGTCAAGACGGGCAAGTAAGGCTAAAACTATCCAAGGCTGGCCCGCATTGGGCCGGCTGCACAGTTTTTTTTGGGAGTTTCGTAAATGGCAGTTGCCTCCGGCGCCTATAAGAAAGCCCTCGAGGGCGACCAGACACCGAAAAAGGTGCTGGTCAAAATCGACCGGGTCACGAAGAAGTTCGACGAGACGATTGCCGTGGACGATGTGTCCCTGGAAATCAAGAAAGGCGAGATCTTCGCCTTGCTCGGCGGTTCGGGTTCGGGCAAATCCACCTTGCTGCGCATGCTTGCAGGTTTCGAGCGCCCAACCGAAGGTCGCATCTACCTCGACGGTGTGGACATCACCGACATGCCGCCCTACGAGCGGCCGATCAACATGATGTTCCAGTCCTACGCCTTGTTCCCGCACATGACCGTGGCGCAGAACATCGCCTTCGGCTTGCAACAGGACAAGATCCCCAAGGCTGAAGTCGACGCACGCGTGGCCGAGATGCTCAAGCTGGTGCAGATGAGCCAGTACGCCAAGCGCAAGCCGCACCAATTGTCCGGCGGCCAGCGCCAGCGTGTGGCCTTGGCCCGCTCCTTGGCCAAGCGCCCGAAGCTGCTGCTGCTCGATGAGCCGATGGGCGCCCTGGACAAGAAGCTGCGCTCGCAGATGCAACTGGAGTTGGTGGAAATCATCGAGCGCGTCGGCGTGACCTGCGTGATGGTGACCCACGACCAGGAAGAGGCCATGACCATGGCCGAACGCATCGCGATCATGCACCTGGGCTGGATCGCCCAGATCGGCAGCCCCATCGATATCTACGAAACGCCCACCAGCCGCCTGGTGTGCGAGTTCATTGGCAACGTCAACATTTTCGACACCCAGGTGGTGGACGACGCTGAAGGCCACGCGGTGCTCAAGTGCCCGGACCTGGACCGCGACATCTACGTGGGCTACGGCATCGCCACCTCGGTGGAAGACAAGTCGGTGACCTACGCGATTCGCCCGGAAAAGCTGCTGGTGACCACTGAAATGCCAACCTGCGAGCACAACTGGTCCAGCGGCAAGGTGCACGACATCGCCTACCTGGGCGGCCACTCGGTGTTCTACGTGGAGCTGCCGAGCGGCAAGCTGGTGCAGTCTTTCGTCGCCAACGCCGAACGCCGTGGCCAGCGCCCAACCTGGGGTGACCAGGTGTACGTGTGGTGGGAAGACGACAGCGGCGTGGTACTTCGCTCATGAACATGAAGAAATTCAAGCGGCGCTTGGATCGCATCGTGCCCAATGGCAAGCAGGTGGTCATCGGGATTCCTTTCCTCTGGCTGTTCCTGTTTTTCGCACTGCCGTTTTTCATCGTGCTGAAAATCAGCTTTGCCGAAGCCGATGTGGCGATCCCGCCCTATACCGAGATCTATACCTACGTTGAGCAAAAGCTGGAGGTGGTGCTGAACCTGGCCAACTACAGCTTGCTGGCGGGCGACGAGTTGTACATCGCCGCCTACCTGGGCTCGCTGAAGATGGCGTTTTTCAGCACGCTGCTGTGCCTGCTGATCGGCTACCCGATGGCCTACGCCATTGCCACCGCGCGCAAAGAGATGCAGACCGTGCTGGTGCTGCTGATCATGATGCCCACCTGGACCGCGATCCTGATCCGGGTGTATGCGTGGATGGGCATCCTCAGCAACAACGGCCTGCTCAATGGCTTCCTGATGTCCATGGGCTTGATCAACGAGCCGCTGCAGATCCTCAACACCAACATCGCGGTGTACATCGGCGTGGTCTATTCGTACCTGCCGTTCATGATCCTGCCCCTGTACGCCAACCTGGTGAAGCACGACCAGAGCCTGCTGGAAGCCGCCTCCGACCTGGGGTCGAGCACCTTCAACAGCTTCTGGAAAATCACCGTGCCGCTGTCCAAGAACGGCATCATCGCCGGTTGCATGCTGGTGTTTATCCCGGTTGTGGGCGAGTTCGTGATTCCTGAACTGCTCGGCGGCCCGGAAACCCTGATGATCGGTAAGGTGTTGTGGCAAGAGTTCTTCAACAACCGTGACTGGCCGGTGGCGTCTGCCCTGGCGGTGGTGATGCTGGCGATCCTGATCGTGCCGATCATTCTGTTCAACCGCAGCCAAGCCAAAGAGCTGGAGGGCAAGATATGAAGCGCTTTCGTTTCTCCAGCTTCATGCTGGTCGCAGGCTTGTTGTTCATCTACCTGCCAATGTTGATCCTGGTGATCTACTCGTTCAACGAATCCAAGCTGGTAACAGTGTGGGGCGGTTGGTCGATCAAGTGGTACGTGGGCCTGTTGGACAACACCCAGTTGATGGGCTCGGTGGCCCGCTCCTTGGAAATTGCCTGTTACACGGCGGTGGCGGCTGTAGCATTGGGTACCCTGGCGGCCTTCGTGCTGACGCGCATCAGCCAGTTCAAGGGCCGCACGCTGTTCGGTGGCCTGGTGACGGCACCGTTGGTGATGCCCGAAGTGATCACCGGTCTGTCGTTGTTGCTGCTGTTCGTGGCCATGGCACAGATGATCGGCTGGCCTCAGGAACGTGGCATCGTCACCATCTGGATCGCCCACACCACCTTCTGTGCGGCCTATGTGGCGGTGGTGGTGTCGGCGCGCTTGCGTGAGCTGGACCTGTCGATCGAAGAAGCGGCGATGGACTTGGGCGCACGGCCATGGAAGGTGTTCTTCCTGATCACCATCCCAATGATCGCGCCATCGCTGGCAGCGGGCGGCATGATGTCGTTCGCGCTATCGCTGGACGACCTGGTACTGGCCAGCTTCGTGTCGGGCCCTGGTTCCACCACCTTGCCGATGGAAGTGTTCTCGGCGGTGCGTCTGGGGGTTAAACCCGAGATCAACGCCGTGGCGAGCCTGATTCTGTTGGCGGTGTCGCTGGTGACCTTCCTGGTGTGGTTCTTCAGCCGTCGGGCCGAAGAGCATCGCAAGAAGGCTATTCAGCAAGCGATTGAAGAAGCCGCAGCGGATGGCTGGCAGCAGCCGGACAAGCGCCGGGCGCCAGCGCCGGTCTAACTGCTGGAACAGGGTAAAAGTGTGGGAGCTGGCTTGCCTGCGATGGCGGTGTATCAGTCACTTATAAGGTGCTGACTCACCGTCATCGCAGGCAAGCCAGCTCCCACATTTGATTGCATTTCAGGTTGATTACATCGCCCACGGCGACGTGCGGATCACCTGCACAAAATTCATCGGCTTGAACCCCGGCTCCTGGTCCACCAGCACGTCGGTCTTAACGTTGCCAAACGTGGTCTGCGGGCGATGGCGCAAGCCGTCGGCGAACGCGCAGATAATGCACTCCTTGAACCCTTCACCCCGTGGATGCGCGTGCACCACCGCTTCGCGCTGCGCGCTGCTGAACGCGGCGTAGTCCATGCCCAGCACGTCCATCTCCACACCGGCGGTCACCAGCGCTACGGTGGGGCGCAGGTGTTTCGGCACGCCCGGCGTGGTGTGCAGGGCGATGGACAACCACACTTGTTCGATATCGTCATCGCTCAACCCATAGGGCTTGAGAAATGCGGCGGCGGCGTTGGCGCCGTCCACTTCGAAGCGCTCGTCGTCACTGCGGTGGCCCTCCACCAGGCCCAGGTCATGGAACATCGCGCCGACGTAGAGCAACTCCGGGTCGTAGGCCAATTGCTTGCGCTCACCGCTCAAGGCGCCGAACAGGAAGACCCGGCGCGAATGGTGGTAGAGCAGGTCCGATTCGACGTCGCGGATGTATTCGCTGGTGGCCCTGGCCAAGGTGCTGTCAGGGATCTGGATACCGGCTATGGTGGTGCTCATGGTGGATCTCCTCTGGAAAGATTCCAGTCTGGTCCCATGACCCTGAAGCGGCTATCGCCACAGGGAGGCGATCCCGGCCAATGTGCCGCCACATCGTGCCAAGCATGTAGGCGATCCCCTGTGGGAGCTGGCTTGCCTGCGATAGCATCACCTCGGTGTACCTGAGGTACCGAGTCGTCTGCATCGCAGGCAAGCCAGCTCCCACAAGGGGGGCGCGTTTATCCAGTTGGAAAAAGGTGTTTGTGACCATGGGCAAAACCGTCGCCATCCTGATCTTCCCCGGTGTCCAGTCGCTGGACGTGACCGGGCCGATGGATGTGTTCTGCGAGGCCAACCGCTTCCTGGCGCCCGAGGATCACTATCGGCTGGAAGTACTCGGCTTTGGCCACGGCGCCATGGCGGCCTCCAACGGTTTGTCACTGCAGGCGCACAAGCACTACAGCGAAGCCCGGCAACCCTATGACCTGTTGCTGGTCGCCGGCGGCCCGCAGTTACCCTTCGAGGATTTCGGCTTCGAGTTTGACGCTTGGCTGCGCGCGGCCGCCGCGAAGGCGCAGCGCTTCGGCTCGATCTGCAATGGCGCCTTCATGCTGGCCCGCGCAGGTCTGCTGGACGGCAAGACCGTCACTACCCATTGGAACGATGCCGCCAGCCTGGCGCGCCTGTGTCCCTCGGCCCAGGTCGAAGCCGACCGTCTCTATGTGCAGGACGGCAAGCTCTACACCTCCGCCGGGGTCACGGCAGGTATCGACCTGTCGTTGTACTTGCTGGCCCAGGATCACGGCCCGGAAGTGGCCCTGAGCGTGGCCAAGCGCCTGGTGGTGTTCACCCAGCGCTCGGGCGGGCAATCGCAGTTCAGCCCGTTCCTCACGCCCCATGCCGAAACCACCTCGGCGGTGGCGCTGGTGCAGCTGTACGTGCTGGCCAACCTGACGGGAGACTTGACCATTGCCGACCTGGCCAAGGCGGCCAATATGAGTGCGCGCAATTTCTCCCGGGTGTTTGCCCGTGAAGCGCGGATTACGCCGGCGGAATTTGTCGAGAGGGCGCGCGTGGATGCGGCGCGCGTGATGCTTGAAAGCAGCCACGCACCGCTTAAGACCGTGGCCTTTCAATGCGGCTTTCGCGATGCCCAGCACATGCGCAGTGTGTTCAACCGCCGGCTGGGCGTCACGCCGCAACAGTTCAGGCTTAACTTTGCGGCGCCGGTTTGAGCGTGGGAACGATGCGTGATCGTTCCCACGCTCTGCGTGGTAACGCCTCTTGGGACGCTCTGCGTCCCGCTTCTAAGGGCGGACGCGGAGCGTCCATGGCTGCATTCCCACGCGGAGCGTGGGAACGATCATCGGGCGGGTAGCAGTTTCAAGGTGCCGCGGGTATTGGCCGTCACTTCCTCCTCACTGAAGTGCGCCTGCTCATACCTGCCCTCGATATAGCTCTGCGCCTGGTCGCCATAGTGCGTATCAAAGGGCACACCGCTTTGCCCGACCGGGTTGATGGTGAGGGCGTGGGCCGGGTCGGCGAAGTCGATCAGGCGCCGTGTCGACGGGCCGTAGGTCACAGGCCACGGCGCCGGACCAATCGGGGCGGTCTGGTTGTTCGGCACTTCGTGGCTGCCCGGTGCCGGGAAGGGGCCGACGTTGAAGATTTTATCCAGCGGTTTTTGCAGGCCCAGCGGGTGGCCGTGGGTCAGGGTGTGCGCCTTGCCCCACTGCCACTGTGCCGGGTCATCGCCGAACGTAGCCTTGAGGTGGGCCAGGCTATTGTCCCAGGCGAGCTTGACGGTGTCGGCCCGATTGCCGTTCCACCAGGGTGAGTCTGCCGACGCGGCCAGGCGTGGCAAGGCGGCGTCGATCACGCGGGTGCCGAGCAGGGTCTTGAACAAGGCATCGCCGAGTTTGGGGTGAAAGGTTGCGTCGCTGAGGTTGAAGAGCAACTGGTTGAACAGCGTGGCATTGGTGGAGTCCAGTGGGTAGTCACCCTTCCAGTTGGCAAGCTGTTCCACCAGTTTGAGTTGCGCCGGGTCCTTGACCACCTCGCGCAGCACCGGCAACAGCGGCGCCAGCAGGCGTGGGCCGTAGGCGGTGGTGGTGCCCAGTTGCAGGGCCTGGCTGTTGGTCACATCCCACTTCACGCTTGTGTCGCTCAACTGCGTGTTCAACTGCTGGCCGCGGTCAGCCAGGTTGTAATAACCGGGGATCGGCATGCCGGTGGGCGATGCCGGCTGGGCATTGGCGGACACCACATAGCCGCGCGGCGGGTTTTCTTCCTGGGGGTTGGCACTGAAGGGGTAGAAACCCAGCTTGTCGGCCTGGGCAGTGCTGCCGTCGAGGATGAACGCCGGGTTGGCGCCGGCCGGGCGGATCGGCAACTGCGCCGCTGCCCACCAACCGATATCGCCCTTGGCATTGGCCCACACGATGTTCAGGCCTGGCGCCGAAACCTTGGCGGCTGCGGCACGTGCCTTGGGCAGGGTGTCGGCACGGTTGAGCTGATAGAAACCATCGAGGATCGGGTTTTCACTGTCCAGGAACGCCCACCACATGGCAATCGGTGTGCTGCCGGCGTTATCACCGAGCACGTCGTTGATGATCGGGCCGTGGGGCGAACGGCGCAGGGTGAGGGTTACCGGCGCCTGGCCCTTGACCTGGATCTGCTGCTCGCTGCTGCTCATGTCCACCCATTGGTCGTGGTACCAGACCTGGTTGGGGTTGTCCGGATTGACCTTTTCGGCGATCAGGTCGAGGTCGTCGTTCTGGAACATGGTCAGGCTCCAGCCGAAGTCCAGGTTGTGCCCCAGGAACGCCACCGGTACCAGCGCGTTGTGGTAGCCGTACAACTCGAAGCCTGGCGCCGACAGCTGCGCCTCGTACCAGACCGAAGGCACCGAGAAACGGATATGTGGGTCACCCGCCAGCAACGGTTTGCCGCTTTGAGTATGGCTGCCGCTGACGGCCCAGGCATTGCTGCCTTCGAACTGCGGCAGGCCGTTGTCGGCCAGGGCCTGTTCGCTCAGGGCGGCGATGGCGCCAAGCGTCTGCCAATCGCTGGCCGCCAAGTTGAGGGCCCCCTTGGGTTGCCAGTCGAGATCGAAGACGTTCAAGTAGGCGCTGCCCAGCCGGTCGCGCACGTAGGTCAGTACCGGCTCGGTACGAAAGGCTGCGGCAAAGCTGTAGGCCATGTACCCGGCGACGCTGATGCTGTCTTCGGCGGTAAACGGGCGCTTGGCGATGCCCAGCACATCGAATTCCATGGGGCTGGCGTGGCTGTCCTGATACTGGTTGATCCCGTCCAGGTAGGCTTGCAGGGCCTTGGACGAGGCTGAGCCAGGGTCCATGTGTTCCACATAGCTCAAGGCACGCTCGCGAATGCGCAGGCTGCGAAACAGTTTGTCGGTCTCCAGCAGCTTGGGCCCCAGCACCTCGGCCAGTTCGCCACGGGCCAGGCGCCGCATGATCTCCATCTGGAACAGGCGGTCCTGGGCATGCACATAGCCCAGGGCGCGGTACAGGTCGGCTTCGTTTTCGGCGCGGATATGCGGTACGCCACGGTCGTCGTAGCGCACCGTGACCGAGCCTTGCAGGTGCGCCAGCGTCACCGTGCCCTGGCGCGTGGGTTGTTTGCTGTAGACGTACCAACCGACGCCCAGGGCGACCAGCACAATCAGCACCGCAAAAACCTGCAAGACGCGCTTCATGAACATTCCTTACCAAAGTGGACGGACTACAGATCCTTAGGCCACGAACAATAGCAGCCTACCGCGAGGGTGTGAGTGGCATTCACTTCGCGTCCGGCTCCGAGGGCCTTGAGAATTGGCTCGATAAAACTGTTGCTGGCGTTGCACGTCAGGCCTTCGCTGTAGGGGCCGAAATACGCCAGCTTGCCGGTGCGGTCCCAAATGCCCACGGCCGGGCTGGCGGGGATCTGGTCCGCGCCGGGCAGGGCATCGAGGACTTTCAGATGGCGCAGGTTCTCGGGCAACTGGCCGTGGCTGCCGGGTTTTTGCAGGGCATAGAACTCCACCCCTTGGGGCGCGTACTGCTCGATCAACTCGCCCAGGTGTTGCTGGTTACCGACATTGCACGGGCACGCCGGGTCCCAGAAGTGCACCAGGCGAATCGGGCCAGGGCCGCTGAGAGCGGCGGGCAGTTGCAGCGCATCGCCGGAAAATACCGCGGTGTGTTCGCTGAAGGCGCGCAGGTAGCGGCCCTGGAACCAGTCATAGGCCGCCCACAGCACCCCGGCGCAGATAACCAGGATCAGGCTGGCGAACAGGGCGTTACGGTAGGGCGGTCGCATTGGATGTATCCTCGCAGGTCGCGTAGCTTGCCATGCTTGTCCTGACAGATGAATATCGCAGCTCGATATTCATCTTCACCGCAAGTCTGGAAGCCTTTATGCCCGTCACCTTTGACCCTGATCATCTGCGCGAAAGCTTGCGCCCCCTGGTGGATGCGCAGCCGCTGTCAGCCGAGGCGAGGGTTTACCAGCGTTTCTACGGGCTCGACCTAGCCGCACGTCAGGTGCCGGCGGTGAGCCGCCTGGGGCGCTTGCAGGTGGATGGGTTCGAGGTGGTGGCCCAGGTCTGGTGGCCGCCAGCGCCAGTGGCGACGATGTTCCTGTTCCACGGTTTCTACGATCACATGGGGCTGTATCGCCATGTGGTGGATTGGGCGTTGGACCAGGGCTTCGTGGTGATCGCCTGCGACCTGCCTGGCCATGGCTTGTCCAGCGGCGCACGCGCCAGCATCGATGACTTTGCGGTGTACCAGAGCGTGGTGCAGGCCTTGTTCGTCGAGGCCAAGGCGCTGCAATTGCCGCAACCCTGGCACCTGTTCGGGCAAAGCACCGGCGGCGCCATCGTGGTGGACCATCTGCTCAACCACGGCGCCCAAAGCCCGGCCCAGGGCAAGACCTTCCTGTTGTCGC
Source organism: Pseudomonas sp. PA-7-1E (assembly GCF_021605325.1). Taxonomy (NCBI): domain Bacteria; kingdom Pseudomonadati; phylum Pseudomonadota; class Gammaproteobacteria; order Pseudomonadales; family Pseudomonadaceae; genus Pseudomonas; species Pseudomonas sp. PA-7-1E. Next base: position 130,431 of record NZ_WKFA01000005.1, on the reverse strand, counting down.
CGTTGGTGCGGCCGCGTGCCTGGGGTTGGTCGCAGGTCAGCTATTACCTGCTGCGCCCGTTCGTCAAAGGCATCGCCCGGCGTTTCAGCGATAACTCCAACGACCCTGCGTTCAAGCCGTTCCTGGAAGCCGACCCGCTACAGCCTCGCCAACTGCCTACCGCCTGGGTGGGTTCGCTGGCGCGCTGGATCAAACGCATCGAAGCCGCACCACGCAGCCCCCGGCGCCCGGTGATCGTGCAGGGTGAGGAAGATATGACGGTGGACTGGCAGCACAATTTGCAGGTGTTGCGGGGTAAGTTCGACCGGCCTGAGGTGTTGATGCTCAAGCAGGGGCGGCATCACTTGGCCAATGAAATTCCGCAGATTCGCGAAGCATATTTTAACTTCCTCACGGATCACCTGAAATAACGCAGTCCAAATGTGGGAGCTGGCTTGCCTGCGATAGCGGTGTCACTGGCAGGCAAGCCAGCTCCGACAGGGTTTACTGTGTCAGGCTTGAGGTGCTTTGACCAACGGCAAGCCCTGCGCGAATGGCTGCAAGGGCGGCCTGGTAATACGCCTTGCCCTCCGGCGACTCGGCAAAGGTGGCGAACTCTTCCAGCTCCGGGTCGGACAAATCCCGATAGACATACAGCAAGGTATTGTTCAAATCCTTGTCGATCTGCTGCATCAACCGCTCACGCTGGCCATTCAACATTCCTTGCGCCTGACCGCCGCCGAGCAGGCCTGGGATCATCTGGCTCAAGCTGTCGGCCGCCACGCCCGCAATCGCCAGGCTGACCTCGGCGCCGGCCTCGCGGGCGGGCAGGGCCTGGGCCAAGTGGCCGATGATCAGGCTGCGGGTGGCATCGGCTTCAAGTTTAGGCAGACCCTGGGCGTTTTTTGCCAGTTGGTCGCGGCGCGTGGCCAGCAACTCGGCGGCGACGATCTTGCGGCCCAGGGGCGATTGGAAAAACGCCAGGGCAGGTTTCGGGTCGGGCAAGTGCTTGCGCAATTGCGCCTCGGCACGCTGGTCCATGGCCTGGGCGGCAAAGCGTTTATTGCTGTTGTCCACCAGCGCCTGGTACACCACCGGCGGCAGGCTATTGCGGTAGCGCTGCTGGGCGGCACTGAGGGCGTCATTGAAGTGCGCACGTTGTTCAGCCCAGCCGGCGACCTTGTACAACTGGTCATGGCCGTCTGCCCAGGCGGGCAAAACGCAGAACATCAACACAGAAAAAAACAAACGACGCATAAGGACTCCTGTCAGTCGGCCACTATTGTCCGTGTCGGGCGTAGGATTTGTCGAGAAGTCCTATCAGTCACCTGACTAAAGTGTATTCAGACGCTCAACGGCGCTGTCGGATTTTCAGGCGTATGGATACTATGCGCGCCATGCAAATACCCCTCGAACACCCGCTGCTGCAACGCATCGTCGACGACTTGGCCGAAAAAGGCTGGTCGCAGCAAAATGGCTTCCTGCCCCAGGCTCTGACCCTGGAGCTGGCGGCTGAGTGCCGTAAACGTGCGGCGCAAGGTGAACTGGCACCCGCAGCAGTAGGTCGTGGGCCGGCCCAGGAGATTCGCGAGGGCATTCGCGGTGACCATATCCAGTGGTTGGAGGAGGGGGACGCGCCTATCTGCGATACCTACATGGGCGTGATGGACGGCCTGCGCCTGGCGATGAATCGCAGCCTGTTCCTGGGCCTGGAAGATTTCGAAAGCCACTTCGCGATGTATCCGCCGGGCGCGTTTTACCTCAAACATGTAGACCGTTTTCGCGACGATGACCGGCGCATGGTCTCGGCGGTGATCTACTTGAACGACGCCTGGCTGCCCGAGCATGGCGGCCAACTGCGCATGTACCTCAAGGGCGGTGTCGAATACGACGTGGTGCCCACCGGGGGCTGCCTGGTGGTATTCCTGTCGGGCGAGGTGCCTCACGAAGTCCTGCCCGCTACGCGCGAACGCCTGTCCTTGACGGGCTGGTTTCGCCGGCGGGGCAACGAGCCGTTTTAAACATGGAAAAGATTCTGGTCAGCCGCTGCCTGCTCGGGCACAAGGTGCGCTATGACGGCGGGGCCAGCGGCCCGTTCGATCAACTGGCGGCGTGGCAAGCTGAAGGTCGCGTGGTTGCCATCTGCCCGGAAGTGGCGGGCGGCTTGCCCACACCGCGGCCCTCGGCCGAAATCCCAGGCGGGCAGGGCATCGACGTGTGGGAAGGCCGCGCCCAGGTGCTGACGGCCGAGGGCGAAGACTTCACCAGCGCCTTTCTCGACGGTGCCCGCCAAGCCTTGGCGCTGGTGCAACGGCATCACATCCGCATCGCCATTCTCAAGGCCAACAGCCCATCCTGCGGCAATCTGTTGACCTATGACGGCACCTTCAGCGGGGTGAAGGTCAGTGGCGAAGGCGTCACGGCGGCGCTGCTCAAGCGCCATGGTGTGCAGGTGTTCAGTGAGTTGCAGTTGCCTGAGGCGGCGGCGGCCCTCACGCAGCTTTAAGAAGCTTAAACAGATCAAATGTGGGAGCTGGCTTGCCAGCTCCCACATTTATTGCACCTTGAGCCATTTCTGCGACAGCGCCTTCAACCGGCCATCGTCCTTAACCCGCTTCAACGCCCCGTTCAAACTGGTCTTGAACGCCGGGTTGCCCTTCTGGAACGGGATCGCCAATGCCGGCTTCTGGTGATAAGGCTCACTGAAATCGAAACGATCCTCAAGCTCGGCAGTCATAGCCATATGGTTAATGGCCACGTCGTACTTGCCGGTTTCCACGCCGGAAAGCAGGTCAGCGTTATCGGTGGTGATAAACGAGGAGCGCACCTCCATTTCCTTGGCCAGCAGTTCACCCAGCTCCACTTCAAAGCCGGCGAGTTTGTCGCCCTCTTTGAAATTGTACGGCGGAGTATTGGCTTCCAGGGCGATGCGCAGTTCACCGCGATCGTTTACGTCGTCAATCAGTTCGGCATGAGCCAAGGGGCTCAGAAGAGCAAGCAACAGCAACAGGCCAGGCGAAAAGCGCATGGTCACTCCTAAAGAATTCGTACAGGCGAGGCGCCGTTCAGCAACGTTTTGTTATGGTGTCGGGTGCCTTGGACCGCAATTTATCGCGAAGTTGTCATAACCCTACAGATTTCACAGAAAAACTGGAGAAGCGAATGAAAGCCCTTTTGTCCCGTGCAACGATTGCCAGCCTTTTGCTGGGTACCTCGATGTTGGCCAGTGCCGCAGACCTTCCTCGTACGCCTGCGCCTGAAGGTGCCGAAGTGTTCATCGTCTCGCCGAAAGATGGCGCCACCGTTGATAAAACCTTCACCGTCAAATTCGGCGTCAAGAAGCTGGACCTGGAACCGATCGACAAGCAAGTGCCTAACGCCGGGCACCACCATCTGTTGGTAGACCAGAAGGTGGAGTCGCTCAACGCCAATGAGGCGATCCCGGCCACGCCTACCTCGATTCACTTCGGCAAGGCGCAGACCGAAACCGAGCTGACCCTGACGCCAGGCAAGCACACCCTGCAACTGGTGGCCGGCGACAACGTGCATCGCCAGTTCGAACCCACAGTCGCCTCGAAAGTGATCACCGTTAACGTCAAATAAGCGTTATTCGGGCAAAAAAATGGGAGACCCCTGCGGGTCTCCCATTTTTTATCCAGCGCTTGAAGCCTTAGAACAACACGCGGCTACGAATAGTGCCGTTGATGTGCTGCAGCTTCTCTTGCGCCAGGTCCGAGTACTCGGCGTCGACGTCGATTACCACGTAGCCGACCTTCTCGTTGGTCTGCAGGAACTGACCGGAGATGTTGATGCCGTTTTCCGCAAAGACCTTGTTGATCTCCATCATCACGCCAGGGATGTTCTGGTGGATGTGCAGCAGACGGTGCTTGCCCGGGTGAGCCGGCAGGGCCACTTCCGGGAAGTTGACCGACGATACCGAGGTACCGTTGTCGCTGTACTTGACCAGTTTTTCCGAGACTTCCAGGCCGATGTTGGCTTGGGCTTCAGCGGTGGAGCCGCCGATGTGCGGGGTCAGGATCACGTTGTCCAGGCCACGCAGCGGGCTTTCGAAGATGTCATCGTTGGAGCGCGGCTCCACCGGGAACACGTCGATGGCAGCGCCGATCAGGTGCTTGTCCTTGATCGCGTCGGCCAGGGCATCCAGCTCGACCACGGTGCCGCGAGCGGCGTTGATCAGGATCCCGCCTTTCTTGATCGCGCGGATTTCCTTCTCACCGATCATCCACTGGGTCTCGGCCGTTTCCGGAACGTGCAGGGTGACGATGTCGGACATGCCCAGCAGCTCGGTCAGGCTGGCCACTTGGGTGGCGTTGCCCAATGGCAGCTTGGTCAGGGTGTCGTAGAAGAACACCTGCATACCCAGGCCTTCAGCCAACACCGACAGTTGCGTGCCGATCGAGCCGTAGCCGACGATGCCCAGCTTCTTGCCGCGGATTTCGAAGGAGTTGGCCGCGCTCTTGATCCAGCCGCCACGGTGGCAGGAAGCGTTCTTCTCAGGGATACCGCGCAGCAGCAGGATGGCCTCGGCCAGCACCAGCTCCGCTACGGAACGGGTGTTGGAGTACGGTGCATTGAACACCGCGATGCCGCGCTCGCGCGCTGCATTGAGGTCGACCTGGTTGGTGCCGATGCAGAAACAGCCGACAGCCACGAGTTTCTTGGCGTGGTCGAAGATCTCTTCGGTCAGCTGAGTGCGGGAGCGAATGCCGATAAAGTGCGCGTCGGCGATCTTTTCCTTGAGCTGGGCTTCCGGCAGAGAACTGGTGATGTACTCAATGCTGGTGTACCCGGCGGCTTTCAGAACGTCGACAGCCGATGGGTGGACGCCTTCCAGAAGAAGGAACTTGATCTTGCTCTTATCGAGAGAAGTCTTGCTCATCTGCGTAAACCTGTATCCCGGAGAAAATTGGCAGGGAGTCGAGCAGCGCAAGCTGACCCGGACGGCAGGAAAGCCGTCACCGCAGAAACGCCCTTTGGGTCTGTCCTGCGGGGGCGGTATGCTAGCATACGCACCCCGCTAAACACCTATTCCTGCGACGTGAAGCGTTCTCAGGATGACCATGAATTGTTCGAGAGTTCTGTCGATGACCCATCCTGCCCTGATTGATGAGCTAAAGACCCTGGTTGAGCCCGGCAAAGTGCTGACCGACGCCGACTCCCTGGAGGCTTACGGCAAGGATTGGACCAAGCACTTCGCTCCCGCACCTAGCGCCATCGTGTTCCCCAAGACCACCGAGCAGGTACAGGCCATCGTGCGTTGGGCCAATGAGCACAAGGTGGCGCTGGTGCCATCGGGCGGGCGCACCGGTCTGTCGGCCGCTGCCGTTGCCGCCAATGGCGAAGTGGTGGTGTCGTTCGACTATATGAACCAGATCCTCGACGTGAACCTCACCGACCGCACCGCCGTGTGCCAGCCGGGTGTGGTCACCAAGCAACTGCAGAACGTCGCAGAAGAAAACGGCCTGTATTATCCGGTGGACTTCGCCTCGTCCGGTTCCAGTCAGATTGGCGGCAATATCGGCACCAATGCCGGCGGGATCAAAGTGATTCGCTACGGTATGACCCGCAACTGGGTGGCCGGCATGAAGGTCGTCACCGGCAAGGGCGATGTGCTGGAGCTGAACCGCGACCTGATCAAGAACGCCACCGGCTACGACATGCGCCAGCTGTTTATCGGCGCTGAGGGCACCCTGGGCTTTGTGGTCGAAGCCACCATGCGCCTGGACCGTGCGCCAAAGAACCTCACGGCGATGGTGCTCGGCACGACTGATTTCGACTCGATCATGCCGGTGCTGCACGCCTTCCAGAGCAAGCTGGACCTGACCGCCTTCGAATTTTTTTCCGACAAGGCCCTGGCCAAAGTCCTTGGCCGTGGCGACGTGCCGGCGCCGTTCGAAACCGAGTGCCCGTTCTACGCATTGCTGGAATTTGAAGCCACCACCGAAGAAGTCGCCAACCACGCCCTGGAAACCTTCGAACATTGCGTGGAGCAGGGCTGGGTGCTGGATGGCGTGATGAGCCAGAGCGAAACCCAACTGCACAACCTGTGGAAACTGCGCGAGTACATCTCCGAAACCATTTCCCACTGGACGCCGTACAAGAACGACATCTCGGTGACCGTGTCGAAAGTGCCAGCGTTCCTGAGCGAAATTGACGCGATCGTCGGTGAACACTACCCGGACTTCGAAATCGTCTGGTTCGGCCATATCGGTGACGGCAACCTGCACCTGAACATCCTCAAGCCGGAAAACCTGAGCAAAGACGAGTTCTTTGCCAAGTGCGCCACCGTGAACAAGTGGGTATTCGAGACCGTCGCCAAGTACAACGGCTCGATCTCCGCCGAGCACGGCGTGGGCATGACCAAGCGCGATTACCTGACCTACAGCCGTTCACCGGTTGAAATCGAATACATGAAGGCCGTCAAAGCCGTGTTCGACCCTAACGGGATCATGAACCCTGGCAAGATCTTCGCTGTTTAATCGCACCTGAAGGAGTCGTTCCATGAGCTACCAGCACAAGTATGTCGACGGCACCAACATCCACTTCCCGGTGGGTAAAGTGGTGTGCATCGGGCGTAACTACGCCGAACACGCCAAGGAACTGGACAACCCGGTGCCCACCGAGCCGCTGCTGTTCATCAAGCCGGGCAGCTGCGTGGTGCCGTTGGAAGGCGGCTTTGCCATTCCGACCGAACGCGGTTCGGTGCACTACGAAGCGGAAATCGCCGTGTTGATCGGCAAGCCTTTGTCCGCCAAGCCGAGCCGGGAAGAAGTGCTGGACGCCATCTCGGGCTTCGCCCCGGCCCTGGACCTGACCCTGCGCGACAAACAGGCCGAGCTCAAAGCCAAGGGCCTGCCGTGGGAAATCGCCAAGTCTTTCGATGGCGCGGCGGTGATTGCCCCCTTCGTGGTCAGCAGTACCTTTGCAGACGTGACCGATATCGGCATTCGCCTGAGCATCAACGGTGAAGTGCGCCAGGACGGCAACAGCGCGCAGATGCTCAAACCGATTGTGCCGATGATTCAGTACATGGCGGGTTGCTTCTCCCTGCAGGCGGGCGACGTGATCCTGACCGGCACCCCGGCGGGCGTTGGCCCGTTGAATGTGGGGGATGAAGTGGTGTTGGAGCTGGCGGGTGTCAATCGCTTCGAAAGCGTTGTGCGCTAAATCACTGCCAAACTGCAATTAAACTGTGGGAGCGGGCTTGCCCGCGATGGCAGTGTGACAGTCACTGAATAGTTGACTGAACACCCTCAATCGCGGGCAAGCCCGCTCCCACAGTTGTTTGTGTACATCTGCAGGATCCGGCGTTTTGCATTTTTTTCACACGCCATCCGGATAATTCCCTGCTCTTGCGCGCGGTTCCTTGAATCCTGTGCTATCCCCTAAAGCTCACTTTCCGGAAAAGCGCTCAATGGTCGTGCCTCTGCCCACTTCGAAAACCTCGCTCCGCTCCCGCTTGTCCATGCGCTGGTATTCCTGGGTGTTCTTGGCCGGTGCCATTTTGTACGGCGTGGCCTGGGCCATGCACTGGGACGATCGCGGTCTGCTGTGGGTGCTGGAGCGTTTCGAGAGTTCGGCTGAGCGCCGGGAGAGTGTGTGGCTGCCCGACTATCACGCGGTGATCGACGCCAAGTTGCTGCCCGGTATGGAGAAGGATGAGGCTTCGGACCTGTCCTACAACCCTCAGACCAAAACCCTGTTTTCGGTGATGGGCAAGAACCCCTTCCTGGTCGAGTTGAGCCTGCAAGGCGATGTGTTGCGCAAAATGCCGCTCAACGGTTGGAACAATCCGGAAGGCGTGGCGGTGATGGAAAACGGCTTGATGGCGGTGGTCGATGAACGCGATCACAGCCTGACCGTGGTCAAGGTCGACGCCGGCACTACGGCGCTGAACAAGGCCGATTTCCCCAGCCATGACCTGGGCCCGTCCAAAGATCAGAACAAAGCCTTTGAAGCCGTCACATGGGACAAGCGCAACCAGCAGCTGGTGCTGGGCGAAGAGCGTCCGCCGGCCTTGTTTACCTGGAAAAGCGATGGCAATACGCTGACCGGCGACAAGCAAAAACTGGCCAGCACCGAACTGGATGTGCGCAACCTGTCGGCCCTGTCCATCGACCCACGTACCGGGCATTTGCTGGTGCTGTCGGCCGATTCCCACCTGCTGCTGGAACTGGATGAAACGGGCGAGCAAGTCAGCTTCATGACCTTGCTTGGCGGCTTCAATGGCCTGAAAGACACGATCCCACGTGCCGAAGGCGTGACCATGGACGAGAGCGGCAATCTGTACATGGTCAGTGAGCCAAACCTGTTCTATCGCTTTGAAAAGCAGAAATAACTGACGAATTACGTCAGAGTTTTCTTTATAAACGGCATTCGCCAGGCAGTCCGGTGCGTTTAAGTTTAAATTCAGGTGACCTTGATATCTATTCGCCAGTTTTTTCTCTGAGCCCGCCCCGATGCGTCGACTTGCCCGCCCCAAACCTGTTGTTTTTATCCTGCTGTTGCTCGCCTTGGTCGCTGCCGGGCTGGTGGCACAGCAGTTCCGCCTGTTCGAACGCGCCTGGTTCAACTGGCAGGTGTGGTACGAGCCTGCGGATGAGCGCGCCATTGGCCTGGCGGACTACCGTGTCACCCTCGAAGGCCAGGTGATCGAAGGGCTCGACGACGATGTCTCGGCCCTGACCTACGACCCCGTGCGCAAAAGCCTGTTTACCGTCACCAATAAAAACGCCGAACTGGTCGAGTTGTCGCTGGAGGGCAAGATCCTGCGGCGCATTCCGCTGGTGGGCTTTGGCGATGCCGAAGCGGTGGAATTTATCAGCGACAACATCTACGTCATCAGCGATGAGCGCCAGCAGCGCTTGATCAAAGTGCATGTGGACGATGACACCACGTTCCTCGACGCCGCCGATGCGGAGCAAATGACCCTGGGCGTGCACGTTGGCGGCAACAAAGGCTTTGAAGGGTTGGCCTACGACTCGGTGGGCAAGCGCTTGTTCGTGGCCAAGGAACGCGACCCCATGCTGATCTACGAGGTGCACGGGTTTCCCCATTTCAAGCCGGAAAAAACCTATTCGGTACATGTGATCAACAACCCCAAGCGCGATGCCGGGCTGTTTGTGCGCGACCTGTCGAGCCTGCAATACGACGAGCGCAGTGGCCATCTGTTGGCGCTGTCGGATGAGTCGTTCCTGGTCTTGGAGCTGGATATTGATGGCCGCCCTCTAAGCAGTCTGTCGTTGCTTAAAGGGCGCCATGGCCTGAGCAAGCGCGTGCCCCAGGCCGAAGGGATCGCCATGGATGACGACGGCACGCTGTACATGGTCAGCGAGCCCAACCTGTTTTACGTGTTCAAGAAACCCTGATCAGAACATCCATTGCACGCCCAGCGAATAACCGGTCTGGCTGCCTTCAGCATGCCCTAGGCGGCCATTGACCTCGGCAAACACGCCCAACTGTGGGGTGATCGCCAGTTGGCTGCCGAGTTGTGCGCGAGCGAAGCTTTTATCCACTGAGCCCAGCCTGGCGGTGCGGGCCTGGCCATCGGCGCGTGCGGTGAGTTGCAGGTCGTCCAGGCGGCCGTCGGCCAATTCCTTGACCCAGGCGATGTCGCCGTAGGGCATCAGGTTCAGGCCATAGGGCAGGGCAACAGCGCCGCGCACGCGCCAGCCGAGGCTGGCTTCCAGCGAGTCGAAAGACTGCTCTTCGTACTCCAGGGCCGTGCGCAGGTTCTGCTTTTCGTGGAACTTGTCGATGCGGTAATGGCTGTAGTCCAGGCCGGCGAACGGCCCGCTCTTGATCGCGCCAAAATCAAAGTCATAGCCACCCAGCACCCGTGCGCCCAACGCCAAGGCATCGGTGTCGCCCGTCAGTTGCTGATTGAGCAGGATCGGCCCGCCATTGGCCTGGATGACCAGGTTGCGCTTGGAGTCGAAGCGCGTGTGGCCCACGCTCAGGTCACCGGCCAGCCAGCTTGGCCCGCCATCGTTGAGCAGCGCATAGACGGCTGCCTGCCAGGTGTCGCTGTCGAGCTTGCCGCGATGCTCCAATTTGTCGCGCCCATTGAGGTAGCTGAGGCTGGCGCCGATATTCAAGCTTGAAGTCAGTTGGTAGTCGCCGAGGGCATGCAGGCCCACGCGCCGGGCTTCGGGGTTGGGGGCACTGTCGAAGCCGCTGTCCGGGTTGTATTCGCCATCCACCCCGATCTCGCCATCGAAGCTTGCGACCTCGCGGCTGGCCGCTTGCAGGGTCAGCCAGCGGCGATCATGCAGGCGCACCAGGGCCTGATGCTGGCGCTGCAGGTTGTCTTGCATATTGCGCGCAACGGCACCGCCAGAAGCGGTCGAGGCCATCAGGTCGGCGTTGGTCAGTTCCAGCACCAGGCGGCTGAGCAGGCGTGAATAGTCACGCAGGCGCTGGTCGATGCGCGCCTGGCCGAACGCATCGGTCAGCACGGCTTTGTTGTCTTCGTTCGGGTCGTGCCAGGTCGAGCCGCCGGGGATTTTCGGGTTGTCGGTCTGGGTGTAGCCGTCCAGGTCGCCCAGTTCCCAGTTGGTGGCCTCTATATAAAGGATCGGGATATTCAGCGGTTCGAACGCTTCACCATCGCTGCAGCAGCCCGTGCCCTTCGGGTACTGCGGGTCGAGGCCGGGGTTGCTGAACAAGGGAATGTTCAACTCCTTGGCGATCTGGAAGGCGTGCTCGCGCAAGGAGGCCAAGGCCGGGTTGGCGGTGCTGTTCTGGCCGGCGTGGGCATACATCATGTCGCCGGTGATCAGGCTGTCGAGGTTGATCATCGCGAGCATGTTGGCGCGCTGGCTGGCGCTGAGTGAGTCGACAAAGGCACGGGAGCCGCGCAGGCCTTCTTCTTCGGCGCCGAAGCCAACGATTTGCAGGCCATTTTCCAGTGACAGGCCGCCGAGGTTCTTCGCCACCTCGGTCAACACGCTGGCGCCGGAACCGTTGTCATCCAGGCCTTGCAGGGTCGGGCGGCCGAAGTAAGTGTCGAAGTGCGCGCCAATCACCACGTACTGGGCCTTGGTACCAGCGGCAGAGGCCACTACGTTTTGCGAAGCCCGGCTGCCGTTGTTCCAGGTGAAGTCCTGGCGGCTGAAGTTATAGGCCGTGCCCATCTGGCTCTGCATCCAGTCGGCTGCCCCGGCAAAATTTGCCGTGCCTCGATATCGGCCAGGGTAGTCGTTGATCAGTTTTTCCAGGGTGGTGTTGGCGTGCTGGCCGTAATCGTAGGCCTGGGTATGCGTGGACAGCAGGGCACCGGCAACGCTGATGGCGAGGGCTAGAGGCTTTATCACAAGGTCTTCCTTGAGGTGATGGGAATGTGCAAGCCCAGACCCTTTGCACAATGCGCGCCTCATTCCATGGGCGGCTGCGAATTGGCGCATTGTTAAACGCGTGGGTCGCGTGGCTGTAATTTGTAACGGATTGGATACCAGGCGTGGCAGGGGATGCCGTGACAGAGCGCACGGTTTTGGCGAGGAGTGCTGCGAAAAGTAGCGTTTTTGTTACATCGCTCTAGAGTCGAGCGCTAACACATGTGGGAGCTGGCTTGCCTGCGATGGCATCGCCTCGGTATCCATTGATACACCGAGTCGTCTGCATCGCGGGCAAGCCCGGCTCCCACAGGGTCAGGCCTTGAGGGTTTTCACGCCTTCCGGGGTGCCCAGCAGCAATACATCCGCCGGGCGCGCTGCGAACAGGCCGTTGGTGACCACGCCCACAATGGCGTTGATCTGCGTCTCAAGCTCCACCGGGTTGGTGATCTGCATATTGAACACGTCGAGGATGATGTTGCCGTTGTCGGTCAACACACCTTCGCGGTACACCGGGTCGCCGCCCAGTTTCACCAGCTCGCGGGCCACGTGGCTGCGGGCCATGGGGATGACTTCCACCGGCAGTGGGAACGTGCCCAGCACGGGAACCAGCTTGCTTGCGTCGGCGATGCAAATGAAGGTCTTGGCCACGGCCGCGACAATCTTCTCGCGGGTCAGGGCCGCGCCGCCGCCTTTGATCAGGTTCAGGTGCTCGTCGCTTTCATCGGCGCCGTCGACGTAGAACTCCAGGTCGCTCACGGTGTTGAGCTCGTACACTGGAATGCCATGGCCCTTGAGGCGGGCGGCGGTGGCTTCGGAACTGGCCACGGCGCCGTCGAACGCGCCCTTGTGCCGGGCCAGTGCGTCGATAAAGCAGTTGGCGGTGGAACCGGTGCCGACACCGACGATGCTCTTGTCGTCGAGCTTAGGAAGGATTAAATCGACAGCGGCCTGGGCCACTGCCTGTTTGAGTTGATCCTGGGTCATGCGGGCTCCGGAACGGGCGGGGAATTAACGAGGGCGGCGAGTATAACCCAACAAAACCTCGGGATTCGTGTGGTCGCCCGGCCAAACGCTGGGTTAGACTCCTTGGCCCTGCCCAACCCGTGAAGTAGATGCCTGCCGATGCTTGAACACTACGTCAAAAAAATCCTCACCTCGCGCGTTTACGACATCGCCGTGGAAACCCCCTTGCAGACTGCCCGCCAGCTCTCCGAGCGGCTGGGTAACAAGATTTGGCTCAAGCGCGAAGACTTGCAGCCGGTGTTCTCGTTCAAGATTCGCGGCGCCTACAACAAGCTGACCCAGCTCAGTGCCGAAGAACGTGCGCGCGGCGTCGTCACCGCGTCGGCCGGCAACCATGCCCAGGGCCTGGCCCTGGCGGCCAAGGTGCTGGGGGTGAAAGCCACCATCGTGATGCCCAAGACCACCCCGGAGATCAAGGTCGAAGGCGTGCGCTCCCGTGGCGGCAAAGTGGTGTTGCACGGTGATTCCTTCCCGGAAGCCCTGGCCTACTCGCTCAAATTGGTCGACGAAAAAGGCTACGTCTACATCCACCCCTACGATGATCCGCACACCATTGCCGGGCAGGGCACCGTGGCGATGGAAATCCTGCGCCAGCACCCAGGGTCGCTGGACGCGATTTTCGTACCGGTGGGCGGCGGCGGTCTGATCGCCGGGATTGCGGCGTACGTGAAATACCTGCGCCCGGAGATCAAGATCATCGGCGTGGAGCCGGACGATTCCAACTGCCTGCAAGCCGCCATGGCGGCGGGCGAGCGCGTGGTATTGCCGACCGTCGGCCTCTTTGCAGACGGCGTGGCAGTGGCGCAGATCGGCCAGCACACCTTCGACATCTGCAAAGACTATGTGGATGAAGTGATCACCGTCAGCACCGATGAAATCTGTGCGGCGATCAAGGACATCTACGACGACACCCGCTCCATCACCGAGCCGGCGGGTGCGCTGGGCGTGGCCGGGATCAAAAAGTACGTCGAGACCCGCGGTGTCAGCGGCCAGACCTTTGTCGCCATCGACTCGGGCGCCAACGTCAACTTCGACCGTTTGCGCCATGTGGCCGAGCGCGCCGAACTCGGTGAAGGCCGTGAGGCCATTATCGCGGTGACCATCCCCGAGCGGCCGGGCAGCTTCAAGGCCTTCTGCGAGGCGGTGGGCAAGCGCCAGATCACCGAATTCAATTACCGCTACCACTCCGGCAGCGAAGCGCACATTTTCGTCGGCGTGCAGACCCACCCGGAGAACGACCCGCGCAGCGCGTTGGTGGCCAGTTTGACCAGCCAGGGTTTCCCGGTGCTGGACCTTACCGAGAACGAACTGGCCAAGTTGCACATTCGCCATATGGTCGGCGGGCATGCGGCCAAAGTCAGCGACGAGCTGGTGTTTCGTTTCGAGTTTCCGGAGCGGCCGGGGGCGTTGTTCAACTTTCTCCACAAGCTCGGCGGGCGCTGGAACATCTCGATGTTCCACTACCGCAACCACGGCGCGGCTGACGGCCGAGTGGTGGCGGGCTTGCAAGTACCGGCGGACGAGCGCCACCTGGTGCCTGCCGCGCTGGCGCAAATCGGTTACCCGTACTGGGATGAAAGCGAAAACCCGGCTTACCAGCTGTTCCTCGGTTGAGCGACTACGCTGACTGAGCGGCCTATAAGGAATAGAGACCATGGAAACGCTGACTACCCTCAAGGTGATCCACATCACCGCCACCGTATTGCTGCTGCTCAGCGGCCTCGGCCTGGCCGTATTGGCGTGGCGTAAACGCAGCGCCGGCCCGGCCGCGACCGTGCAGCGCCCCTGTGCATTTATATGGCTGCTGATGGGGATTTGCCTGGTGAGCATGCCCTTCACCGGCTGGTGGCTGGTGCACCTGCTCGGCTGGCCATTGGGGCAAACCTGGATCTTGGGCTCCAGCATCCTCTACACCGTGGCGGCGCTGGCCTGGTTCTGGCTGGTGGCGCGGCTCAATCGGCTGCGCAAGGGCGAGGGCGGGAGCCTGAATTTCACCCTGGTGCTGGCGGTGGTCAGCCTGGTGGGGTTTGTGGCGATTGCAGGGCTCATGGGCGCCAAGCCTGTTTGAAACCGCGTCGCCTTCATCGCAGGCAAGCCAGCTCCCACACTTGACCGGATTCCAACATGAGAACAGGGTCAAAATGTGGGAGCTGGCTTGCCTGCGATAGCGTTGTCAGCTGCGCAGCGTAATCACCGGCCAACCCCGTTTCTGGGCCTCAGCACGAAGATTCGGATCCGGATCCACTGCCACCGGGTGCGTCACCTGCTCCAGCAACGGCAAATCATTCATCGAATCGCTGTAGAAGTAGCTGTCTTCCAGGCTATGCCCGGTTTCTTCCAACCAGCGGTTCAAACGCGTCACCTTGCCCTCGCGAAAGCACGGCACATCGGTGCTGCGCCCGGTATAACGGCCATCCACCATTTCGCACTCGGTGGCGATCAGAGTCTCGACGCCCAGGCGGGCGGCAATTGGCGCGGTGACGAAGCGGTTGGTGGCGGTGATGATCACCAGCTTGTCACCGGCGGCGCGGTGCTTGGCCAGCAGTTCAACGGCCTTGGGAAGCATGATGGGCTCGATGCAGTCGCGCATGTAGTCGTTGTGCCACGCGTCCAGCTGGGCCATCTCGGTGCGGCCGAGGATTTCCAGGCAGAAGTTCAAGTAGGCGGCGTTATCCAGCCGGCCGGCCAGGTAGTCCTGGTAGAACTCGTCGTTGCGGGCCTTGTAGGCTACCGCGTCGAGAATCCCGCGTTCACACAGGTAATCGCCCCAGGCGTGATCGCTGTCACCGCCCAGAAGGGTATTGTCCAAGTCGAATAAAGCCAGGCGCATTGCAGTTACTCGCTGAAAAGTCTGTAAAAAGGCGTCCAGAATACGGTCTTTTCACAAGAGTGCACATAAGGTAAGAAGCCTCGTTGCCGCTGGAACAACCTTTGTGGAACAATGCGGCGACATGCGTTTGCGAGGTTGTTGCCGTGATCGACCCCGATGGTTTCCGTCCTAATGTCGGCATTATTCTGACGAATGATGCCGGACAGGTGCTATGGGCTCGCCGAATCAACCAAGATGCCTGGCAGTTTCCTCAAGGTGGAATCAACCCCGACGAAACCCCTGAAGACGCCTTGTACCGTGAGTTGAACGAAGAAGTCGGCCTTGAGCGCGAAGATGTGCAAATTCTGGCCTGTACCCGTGGCTGGTTGCGCTATCGTTTGCCGCAACGCCTGGTGCGTACCCACAGCCAACCGCTGTGCATCGGCCAGAAGCAGAAATGGTTTCTTTTGCGCCTGATCTCCAACGAGCAGCGGGTGCGGATGGATTTGACCGGTAAACCGGAGTTCGATGGCTGGCGCTGGGTCAGCTATTGGTATCCGTTGGGCCAGGTGGTGACATTCAAGCGCGAGGTTTATCGTCGCGCTCTCAAAGAGCTTGCCCCGCGCCTTTTAGCGCGCGACTGACGACGGAGTTCGACCCCGAGCCATGCTCAATACGCTGCGCAAGATCGTCCAGGAAGTTAACTCCGCCAAGGATCTCAAGGCGGCGTTGGGGATTATTGTGTTGCGCGTCAAGGAAGCCATGGGCAGCCAGGTCTGCTCGGTTTACCTGCTGGACCCCGAGACCAACCGTTTTGTGCTGATGGCCACGGAGGGCTTGAACAAGCGCTCCATCGGCAAGGTCAGCATGGCGCCCAATGAAGGTCTGGTGGGCCTGGTGGGGACGCGTGAAGAACCCCTGAACCTCGAGAACGCGGCCGATCACCCGCGTTATCGCTACTTTGCCGAAACCGGTGAAGAGCGCTACGCCTCGTTCCTTGGCGCACCGATCATTCACCACCGCCGTGTTGTCGGCGTGTTGGTCATCCAGCAAAAAGAGCGTCGCCAGTTCGACGAAGGCGAAGAAGCCTTCCTGGTGACCATGAGCGCGCAACTGGCCGGGGTTATCGCCCACGCCGAAGCGACCGGCTCGATTCGCGGCCTGGGGCGCCAGGGCAAGGGTATCCAGGAAGCCAAGTTCGTCGGCGTACCGGGTTCGCCAGGCGCCGCGGTGGGTACCGCGGTGGTCATGCTGCCGCCAGCCGACCTCGATGTGGTGCCGGACAAGAGCGTCAGTGACATCGACGCCGAGATCAAACTGTTCAAGACCGCCCTCGAAGGCGTGCGCGCCGACATGCGCAACCTGTCGACCAAGCTGGCCACCCAGTTGCGTCCCGAAGAGCGTGCGCTGTTCGACGTGTACCAGATGATGCTCGACGACGCGTCCCTGGGTAACGAAGTCAAGACCGTGATCAAGACCGGCCAGTGGGCCCAGGGCGCGTTGCGCCAGGTGGTCACCGATCACGTCAACCGTTTCGAAATGATGGACGACGCCTACCTGCGCGAGCGGGCATCGGATGTGCGCGACCTGGGGCGCCGTCTGTTGGCGTACCTGCAGGAAGACCGCAGCACCAACATGGTCTTCCCCGATAACACCATCCTGGTCAGTGAAGAATTGACCGCCACCCAGCTTGGCGAAGTGCCTGAAGGCAAGCTGGTAGGCCTGGTCTCGGTATTGGGCTCAGGTAACTCCCACGTGGCGATCCTGGCCCGGGCCATGGGCATCCCGACGGTGATGGGCCTGGTGGACCTGCCGTACTCCAAGGTCGATGGCATCGACATGATCGTCGACGGGCATCGCGGCGAGGTATTCACCAACCCCAGCGACGTGCTGCGCAAGCAATACGCCGAGGTGGTGGAAGAAGAGAAGCAACTGGCCCAGGGCCTGGATTCGCTGCGCGAGCTGCCGTGTGTCACCCCCGACGGCCACCGCGTACCGCTGCTGGTCAACACCGGCCTGCTGGCGGATGTAGCTCGTGCGCAACAACGCGGCGCCGAAGGGGTGGGTCTGTACCGCACCGAAGTGCCGTTCATGATCAACCAGCGTTTCCCGAGCGAGAAGGAGCAGCTGGCGATTTATCGCGAGCAATTGCAAGCCTTCCACCCGTTACCGGTGACGATGCGCAGCCTGGATATTGGCGGCGACAAGTCACTGTCCTATTTCCCGATCAAGGAAGACAACCCCTTCCTTGGCTGGCGCGGTATTCGCGTTACCCTCGACCATCCCGAAATCTTCCTCGTCCAGACCCGTGCCATGCTCAAGGCCAGCGAGGGCTTGAACAACCTGCGTATCCTGCTGCCGATGATCTCCGGCACCCATGAACTGGAAGAGGCCCTGCACCTGATCCACCGCGCCTGGGGCGAAGTGCGCGACGAAGGCGCCGATGTGCCGATGCCGCCGATTGGCGTGATGATCGAAATCCCTGCGGCGGTGTACCAGGCCAAGGAACTGGCGCGGCAGGTGGACTTCCTGTCGGTAGGCTCCAACGACCTGACCCAGTACCTGCTGGCCGTGGACCGTAACAACCCACGGGTGGCCGACCTCTACGACTACCTGCACCCGGCGGTGCTGCAAGCGCTGCAACACGTAGTGCGCGACGCCCATGCCGAAGGCAAGCCGGTGAGTATCTGCGGCGAAATGGCCGGTGACCCGGCGGCGGCGGTGCTGTTAATGGCTATGGGCTTTGACAGCCTGTCGATGAACGCCACCAACTTGCCGAAAGTGAAGTGGATGCTGCGCCAGGTGGAATTGAGCAGGGCCAAGGATTTGCTCGCCGAGTTGATGACCATCGACAACCCGCAAGTTATCCACAGCTCGCTGCAATTGGCGCTGAAAAACCTGGGGTTGACCCGAATGATCAACCCGGCCTCGGCCAAAACCCTGTAGGAGCGAGCTTCTAGCAGATCGTTCCCGCGCTCTGCGTGGGAATGCAGCCCTGGACGCTCCGCGTCGGCTTTTAGAGCGTGACGCAGAGCGTCACAAGAGGCGTTCCCACGCAGAGCGTGGGAACGATCAATGCGCCAGGTGGAATTGAGCAGGGCCAAGGATTTGCTCGCCGAGTTGATGACCATCGACAACCCGCAAGTTATCCACAGCTCGCTGCAATTGGCGCTAAAACATCAGGTCCACCTCACCCAGCCGCCCCCCGTGCGGGCCAAAGCTGCGCTCCAGCATCCGCCGCGTCCCATTGGCATTCACGATCAGCGCCGTGCTCGCCCGTGTCCCATAACTGGGGCTGGCGATAAACACGCTCGACAGCAGGCTTTCGGTCGCCAGGCCTACGCCGGTGTCCGGCAACTCAGCAAACGGGGCAGTCTGCGGGTCGCTGAGAATTCCCAGCAGTGCCTCAGGCTCGGGGTTTTCCAGCACGGCGCTGAACGCTGCTTTGGCCTTCACCAGCTTCGGCCATGGCGTATCCAGCCCGGCATTGGATAACCCGTACACCCCAGCCTTCAATCGCGTCGGCTCGGTATCATTGGCGTTGTAGTGCCACAGCTCATCCCGCGTGCCCACCAGCAGGTTGAACCCGGCATATTCAATCGAGCGGCCATTTACATCGGCCAAATAATCGTCGATCGGCAGCGAACCGCTGAGAAACCGCGCAACCAGTTCGCCGCGAGACTTGCGTGCCGGTGGCTGGTGCGGGTCGCGGATGTTGGTCAAGGCGGCAAAGCGCCCATCCGCGTTCATCCCTAGCCAGGTGCCCCCGGCCTCCTGATCGCGACCGGCATAGACCTGGGGCGCATCTGCCCACTGGGCCAGCGGCAGGCTGGGGCGGGCGTAGAACTCATCGCGGTTGGCCGCAACGATCAGCGGTTGGGCATGGCCCGGTCGCCAGGCGAAAACAATCAGGCACATCGGGTGACCCCTTTTGTGTTTTTGCCACTCTACCCACAGACGCGCCGGTGTTCCATCGTCTCGAAGTTGGGCCGCGCACCTCTGATCCGTTAACATGCCGGGCTGTTTGGTGTGTATGTGAACTTCTTAATTTGATCTCGCAGCTGTAACGCAGGCTTAATCGCACATCGGCATGGTCCGGTGCGTCATGACTAAATGTTTTAACGAGGAGTCGCAATGCTGCCTTACCCGCAGATCGACCCGGTGGCCCTGGCCATCGGTCCGCTGAAAATCCATTGGTACGGGTTGATGTACCTGATCGGCATCGGCGGTGCCTGGCTGCTGGCTTCCCGGCGCCTGAACCGTTTCGACCCGACCTGGACCAAGGAGAAGCTCTCCGACATGGTGTTCTGGATGTCGATGGGGGTGATCGTCGGCGGGCGCCTGGGGTATGTGCTGTTCTACGACCTGTCTGCGTATCTCGCCAACCCGACCCTGATCTTCGAAGTGTGGAAGGGCGGCATGGCGTTCCACGGCGGGTTTATCGGCGTGATGATCGCCGCCTGGTGGTTTGGCCGGCGCAATGGCAAGTCGTTCTTCCAGCTGATGGACTTCGTCGCACCCTTCGTGCCGATCGGCCTGGGCGCCGGGCGCATTGGTAACTTTATCAACGCCGAGCTGTGGGGCAAGCCGACCGACGTACCGTGGGCCATGGTGTTCCCGCCGTTCAGCGACCCGGCACAACTGCCGCGCCACCCGTCGCAGCTTTACCAGTTCGCGTTGGAAGGTGTGGCGCTGTTCCTTATTCTCTATATCTTCTCGCGCAAGCCACGCCCAACCATGGCCGTGTCAGGCATGTTCGCGCTGTTCTACGGGATTTTCCGCTTTATCGTCGAATTCGTACGGGTGCCGGATGCGCAGTTGGGCTACCTGGCGTGGGGCTGGCTGACCATGGGTCAGGTGCTTAGCCTGCCGATGATCCTGGCGGGCCTGGGCATGTTGTGGTGGGCTTACAACCGCCCGCAGCCGCTGAAGAACGCCGCGCTTTAAATTCGAATGCCAAGACCAGGAGGTCTTGGCTTCAACGATACGGGTAAAAACATGAAGCAATATCTCGAACTGCTGCACGACGTCGTGACCAATGGCCTGACCAAGGGCGACCGCACCGGCACCGGCACCAAGGCCGTGTTCGCTCGTCAATATCGGCATAACCTGGCCGACGGCTTCCCGCTGCTGACTACCAAGAAGCTGCATTTCAAAAGCATCGCCAACGAATTGATCTGGATGTTGAGCGGCAACACCAACATCAAATGGCTCAACGAAAATGGTGTGAAAATCTGGGATGAATGGGCCACCGAAGACGGTGACCTGGGCCCCGTGTACGGCGAACAGTGGACCGCCTGGCCGACCAAGGACGGCGGCACGATCAACCAGATCGACTACATGGTGCACACACTCAAGACCAACCCCAACAGCCGCCGCATCCTGTTCCACGGCTGGAACGTCGAATACCTGCCGGACGAGACCCAAAGCCCGCAGGAGAACGCGCGCAACGGCAAGCAGGCGCTGCCGCCGTGCCACTTGCTGTATCAGGCGTTCGTGCACGACGGCCATCTGTCGATGCAGCTGTATATCCGCAGCTCTGACGTGTTCCTGGGCCTGCCGTATAACACCGCCGCGCTGGCGTTGCTGACCCATATGCTGGCCCAGCAATGCGACCTGATCCCTCACGAGATCATCGTCACCACCGGCGACACCCACGCCTACAGCAACCACATGGAACAGATCCAGACCCAGCTGGCGCGTACGCCGAAAAAACTGCCGGAGCTGGTGATCAAGCGTAAGCCTGCGTCGATCTACGACTACAAGTTCGAAGATTTTGAGATTGTGGGCTACGACGCCGACCCAAGCATCAAGGCGGACGTGGCTATCTAACGGCCCATCGCGGTAAAAAACTGTGGGAGCTGGCATGCCTGCGATAGCGGAGTGTCAGGCGACATCAATGTCGCGGGCCCACCACTATCGCAGGCAAGCCAGCTCCCACATGGGTTGCGTGTTCGCTTGAGTTTAGTGGCCGTGGCTTCTGCCCACATGCGAAGGCTCGGCCTCGCTGGCCGCAATCGCTCCGCTGACTTCCAACTGCTGCAGGATGCCGCACTGGTTCCCGCCGCCGCAGCGTTGACGCAAGTCCAGCAGTTGCTCCTGCAACGCCAGCAACCCGTCGATCCGCGCTTTCACATGGTGGATATGTTCGTCGATCAACGCATTCACGCTTTCGCACTGGTCCTGGGGGCTGTCACGTAGCCCCAACAGGCTGCGGATCTCTTCGAGGGTCATGTCCAGGCTGCGGCAGTTGCGGATAAAGGTCAGCCGCTCGGTGTGCGCCTGGGTGTACACGCGGTAGTTGCCATCGGTGCGTGCCGGGGGCGGCAGCAGGTTTTCCTTTTCGTAATAACGGATGGTTTCCACCGGGCAATCGGTGAGTTTGGCCAGTTCGCCGATCTTCATCGCAGCAATCTCCAAATGGGTGCTTGACCCTATAGTGGCTACAGGGTCTTTACTTGGCAACAGGCACCTTTACGGACGCGACCTGATGAGCCACTCCATTCACACCCCGCACAAGCACGACCACCCGCACGATCATGATCACGACCATGCTCATGACCACGGCCACCCGCATGAGCATGGCCACGATCACAAACATGATCATGCCCCGGCGAAACTCACGCCTGTGGATAGCCACGGTCACTCCGGCTCCTGCTGCTCCGGCGCTGCCGGGCCTGCCATCGTGACCCTGAGCGAGGCGCCCACCGCCGGCTCGCGCCTGAGCACCTTCCGCATCGAAGCCATGGACTGCCCCACCGAGCAGACGCTGATCCAGAACAAGCTGGGTAAGCTCGCTGGCGTGCAGCAACTGGAATTCAACCTGATCAACCGCATCCTCGGCGTCACCCATGACCTGCCGAACACGGCGCCGATCATCGCGGCGATCAAGTCCATCGGTATGCAGGCCGACCCTATAGAGGAAGGCAGCCCCGCCGCCGCGCCGCCCGCCAAGAAGCACTGGTGGCCACTGGCACTCTCGGGCGTGGGCGCTCTGGGTGCCGAAGTGCTGCACTTCACGGGCGTGGCACCGACCTGGGTGATCGCGCTGGTTGCGCTGGTGTCGATCCTCAGCGGCGGTTTGACCACCTACAAAAAGGGCTGGATCGCCCTGAAAAACCTTAACTTGAACATCAACGCGCTGATGAGCATCGCCGTGACCGGCGCCATCCTGATTGGTCAGTGGCCGGAAGCGGCGATGGTGATGTTCCTGTTTACCGTGGCCGAGTTGATCGAGGCCAAGTCCCTGGACCGGGCGCGCAATGCCATCAGCGGCTTGATGCAGATGACCCCGGAGCAGGCGACCGTGCGCCAGGCCGACGGTTCATGGCTGGAACAGGAAGTCAAAAGTATAGAACTGGGTGCAATCGTGCGGGTAAAACCTGGCGAGCGTATTGGTCTGGACGGTGAAGTCACCGCCGGTCAGTCCACTATCGACCAGGCGCCGATCACCGGGGAAAGCCTGCCGATTGAAAAGACTGTGGGCGATAAAGTCTTCGCCGGCACCATCAACCAGGCCGGTTCCCTGGAATACAAGGTCACTGCAGCGGCCAACAACTCGACCCTGGCGCGAATCATCCACGCGGTGGAACAGGCCCAGGGTGCGCGTGCTCCGACCCAGCGCTTTGTCGACAGTTTCTCCAGGGTCTACACCCCGGCAGTGTTCCTGTTTGCCCTGGGTGTGGCGGTGATCCCGCCGCTGTTCATGGCGGGCGTGTGGTTCGACTGGATCTACCGCGCCCTTGTGCTGCTGGTGGTGGCCTGCCCTTGTGCCCTGGTGATCTCGACCCCGGTGACTATCGTCAGCGGTCTGGCCGCCGCAGCGCGCAAAGGCATCCTGATCAAGGGCGGCGTTTACCTGGAGGGCGGCTACAAGCTCGACTACCTGGCCCTCGACAAGACCGGCACCATCACCCACGGCAAACCGGTGCAAACCGATTACCTGCCGCTGTTCCCGAATCTCGAAGACAGCGCGCCGGCCTTGGCTGCCAGCTTGGCATCGCGTTCCGATCACCCGGTCTCCCTGGCGATTGCCAACGCGGCTGTGGATAAAAACCTGTCGACTCACGCTGTGGATAACTTCGAGGCCCTGGCCGGGCGCGGTGTGCGCGGCGACATCAACGGCCAGACCTATCACCTGGGCAACCACCGCCTGGTGGAAGACCTGGGCTTGTGCTCAGAGGCGTTGGAAGAAAAACTCTTCGCCCTGGAAAAACAAGGCAAGTCCGTCGTGCTGCTGCTGGACAAGTCCGGCCCCCTGGCGCTGTTTGCCGTGGCCGACACGGTCAAGGACAGTAGCCGCGAAGCCATTCAGCAACTGCACGACCTGGGCATCAAGACCCTGATGCTCACCGGTGACAACACCCACACCGCCCAGGCCATTGCAGCCCAGGTCGGTATCGACCAGGCCCAGGGCGACCTGTTGCCCACCGACAAGCTGCAAGCCATCGAAACCCTCTACGGCCAGGGCCATAGGGTGGGCATGGTCGGTGATGGCATCAACGACGCCCCGGCCCTGGCCCGTGCCGAGATCGGCTTCGCCATGGCCGCGGCGGGCACCGACACCGCCATCGAAACCGCCGACGTGGCGTTGATGGATGATGATTTGCGCAAGATTCCGGCTTTCATTCGGCTGTCGCGGCAAACGTCGAGTATCCTCAAGCAGAACATCGCCCTGGCGCTGGTGATCAAGGCGATCTTCCTGGCCGTCACGTTTATGGGCATGGCGACCATGTGGATGGCGGTCTTCGCCGACATGGGCGTGAGCCTGCTGGTGGTGTTCAATGGCCTGCGCCTGGTGCGCAAATAGTGGATGAGAGGGTGGTGTGCTGAGTGCTGAGTTAAAGGCGTTTTTCATGGTCGCCCGGCTGGGCAGCATTACCCAGGCGGCGAAGAAACTCGGCTTGAGCCAGCCCACGGTGACCACCCAGATTCGCAACCTCGAAGGCCACTACGGCGTCGAGTTGTTCTACCGTGGCGGCCGCCGCCTCACCGTCAGCGACGAGGGCGCGCGGCTGTTGCCGATGGTCAAGGCGCTGTTGCAGCAGGAAGCGGATATCGAGTTTTTCCTGCGCAACAACGGCCAGGTCCAGGGTGCGCTGAGAATTGCCGCAACGGCGCCGTATTACATCCTCGATCTGGTCAAAGCCTTTCGCGAGCGCCTGCCCCAGGTGGACGTGTCGGTGGAAATCGGCAACTCCCAGCAGGTGCTTGAGGCGCTGGACGATTACCGCGTCGATGTCGCGGCCTCATCGCAATTGCTGGAAGACGCCCGGCTGATCCGCCGCGTGCTGGGCACCGACCCGCTGGTGCTGGCGGTGCACCGCAATCACCCGTTGGCCAAGCTCGATCACGTAACGTTGAGCGCGCTAGTCGGGCATACCTTGCTGATGCGTGAAGCGGGCTCCACTACCCGCAGGCTGACGGAAGAGATGTTGAAGAATGCGGGCGTCGGATATGGCCCGTTGTTGGAGATTGGCAGCCGTGAGTCGATTCGCGAGGCGGTGCTGCGCAACATCGGCATTAGCATCATCGCCCGCCAGGAAGTGCCCCATGACCCGCAGTTGCGCGTGCTGACCATCGAGAATGCACCGCAGATTCCGGAGTATCTGTATTGCCTCAAGGAGCGCAAAGGGGCGCGCCTGCCGGCGGCGTTCCTTGGCCTGGCACAGGAAATGTCACCCCTCTGATCGTTCCCACGCTCCGCGTGGGAACGCCGCCCAGGACGCTCCGCGTCCGTGACGCGGAGCGTCACTAGAGACATTCCCACGCAGAGCGTGGGAACGGTCATGATAGCGGTCGTGAGTCCTACACAAATCCACCAATACCACTATCACCTCTTTTTGCCTTTCTGCCACACCCGCTACGCATTGCCCTCCTAGCATGGCCTTCATCCGTTCGATGAGGTGCCACCATGCACACAGCCCTGACCCAACCCGGCGCACCGATGAAAGTGCGCGCAATCCAGAAACGCTTTGGCGCCTTCACCGCGCTGGACAACGTCTCCCTGGACGTCGCCGCCGGCGAGCTGGTGTGTCTGCTGGGCCCTTCCGGCTGCGGCAAGACCACACTGCTGCGCTGCATCGCCGGCCTGGAGCGCCAGGACAGCGGTGAGCTTTACCTGGGCGAGCGGGACGTGTCCTTGCTGCCACCCCAGGCGCGGGACTACGGCATCCTGTTCCAGTCCTATGCGTTGTTTCCCAACCTCAGCGTTGAAGCGAACATCGGCTACGGCCTCACCGGCAGCGGCCGCGATGAAGTGCGCAAGCGGGTCGCGCAGATGCTCGAACTGGTCGGCCTGATGGGCAGCGAAAAGAAGTACCCCGGCCAACTCTCCGGCGGCCAGCAACAGCGCGTCGCCCTGGCCCGCGCACTGGCGCCGGCGCCGTCGTTATTGCTGTTGGATGAGCCGATGTCGGCCCTCGATGCCCGGGTACGCGAGCACCTGTGCACCGAACTGCGCCAACTGCAGCGGCGCCTGGGCATCACCACCTTGATGGTGACGCACAACCAGGACGAAGCCATGTTGATGGCCGACCGCATTGCCGTGATGAACAACGGCAAGGTCGAGCAGTACGCCACGCCCCAGGAAATCTACGACCGCCCGGCCACGCCGTTCGTGGCGGAGTTTGTCGGCCAGGGCAACTGGTTGCCGTTCAGCCGTAACAGCGCCAGCCATGCTCAGGTGGGTGGGTTGAACATGCGCCTGGCTGAGGACGCGGGTGTCGCCCAGTCCGGCCGCTTGTTCTGCCGCCCGGAAGCCATTTGCGTCAACCCACCGGTGCATGAAGAAAACCTGTTCCCGGCCAAGGTTCGCGAGATCACCTTTCTCGGCAACCGCTGCCGCATGAGCTTTGAACTGGAACAATTACCGGGCCATCCGTTGCTGGCTGAACTGGCGCCGGAAGCGATGCCGCGCCTGGGCGCCCAGGACATCTGGGTGGCGTTGCCGCCGCGCAGCCTGCAGGTGTTTGCCTGAGATGGGGGCTGTGATGACATTGCCGGTACCGCGCCAGGTGTCCCGCGCCGAGTGGGGCGACCGCCTCTTCGTGGTCGGCGGCAAGTGGCTCTGGCTGGGCCTGTTAGTGGTGGCGGTGCTGTTGCCGCTGTTGGCGATCTTCTGGCGCGGCTTCAGCAGCGAAGCCGGGCAGGGCGGTGGCCTGGTAGCCGCTCGCGAACTGCTGAGCAGCGCCAACTTTCACTGGTTGCTGGGCAATAGCCTGAAAGTTTCCCTCAGCGTGGCGGCCATCGTCGTGCCGCTGGCCTACTTGTTTGCCTATGCCCTGCAACGCACGCTGATCCCCGGCAAGTCCATCTGGCGCAGCCTGTCATTGCTGCCATTGATGGCGCCGTCGATGCTGCCAGGTATTGCCCTGGTTTATCTGTTCGGCAACCAGGGCCTGCTGCGCGGCTTGTTCTCGGAAAATATCTACGGCTTCTGGGGCATTGTGCTCGGTGAGGTGATCTACACCTTTCCCCATGCCTTGATGATTTTGCTGTCGGCGTTGTCCTTGGCGGATGCACGCTTGTTTGACGCTGCTTCGAGCATGGGCGCCAGCCCGGCACGGGCGTTTCGCAGCATTACCTGGCCAGCCACGCGCCAGGCGGTGTTCGCCGCTTTCTGCCTGGTGTTCACCCTGACCATCACCGACTTCGGAGTACCGGTGGTGGTGGGCGGCGATTATCAGGTGCTGGCGCTGGAAGCCTACAAGGCGGTGGTGGGCCAGCAACAGTTCGGTCGCGGCGCGTTGATCGGCATGGTGTTGCTGCTGCCGGCGCTGTTCAGCTTTGGCGTGGATGCGTGGTTGCGCCGTCGGCATGGCGACGCGATGAGCGGCCGCGCCCAGGTGTTCCAGCCAGCGCCATCGCGGCCGCGCGACGGGTGCTACCTGGCCGTCGTGCTGCTGATTTGCGCGGCGTTGCTGCTGGTGTTCGGCATGGCGGTGTACTCCTCGCTGGTGAAATTCTGGCCGTACAACCTGTCGCTGTCGCTCAACCACTACCAATTCGAAGACACCGCCGGCGGCGGCTGGCTGGCCTATCGCAACAGCCTGACCATGGCGCTGTGTACGGCGTTGATCGGCAGCGTGCTGATTTTCACCGGCGCCTACCTGATGGAAAAAACCAAGGGCCAGAAAAACCTCAACCTGGCGCTGCGCATGCTCAGCTTCGTGCCAATGGCCGTGCCGGGCCTGGTCCTGGGGCTGGGCTACGTGTTCTTCTTCAACCTCAACGGCAACCCGTTGCATGTGTTGTACGGCAGCATGGCGTTGCTGGTGGTGTGCACCATTGCGCACTACCTGACCACCGCGCAGATGACTGCAACCACCGCCTTGCGCCAGTTGGACGCCGAGTTCGAAGCCGCCGCGTTGTCCCTCAAGGCACCGTTGTACCGCCATTATCTGCGCGTCACGGTGCCGATCTGTCTGCCGGCGCTGCTGGACATCCTGCGCTACCTGTTTGTCTCGGCGATGACCACCGTCTCCGCCGCGATCTTCCTCTACAGCCCCGACACCATCCTCGCCGCCGTCGCCGTGCTGAACATGGACGACGCCGGCAATGTGGGGGGCGCGGCGGCCATGTCGACCCTGATCCTGTTCACCTCGGCCAGCGTCTCGCTGCTGCTGGCGTGGGCTTCACGTGGCGCGCTGCGCCGCTCCCAAGCCTGGCGCCAGCGCGCACCTGGCCAATAAACATCCCTGAAGGAGGTGCTCCATGTTCAAGCCCCTGGCGCTGGTCGCTGCAGTCCTCACGGCATTCAGTCTGAATGCCTTCGCCAAGACCGAGTTGACCGTGTACACGGCCCTTGAAGCCGAGCAATTGAAGACCTACAAAAAAGCTTTCGAACAGGCCAACCCCGACGTCGAGATCAAGTGGGTGCGCGACTCCACCGGCATCATCACCGCCAAACTGCTGGCCGAGAAAGACCGCCCCCAGGCTGACGTGGTGTGGGGCCTGGCCGCCTCCAGCCTGGCGATCCTCGATCAGCAAGGCATGCTCGACAACTACGCGCCCAAGGACCTGGACAAGATCGGCAAGCATTACCGCGACGCCGCCAACCCTCCGGCCTGGGTGGGCATGGACGTGTGGGCCGCCACCCTCTGCTTCAACACCGTCGAAGCCGAGAAGCAGGGCCTCACCAAACCGGTGAGCTGGCAGGACCTGACCAAGCCCGAATACAAGGGCAAGATCGTGATGCCTAACCCGGCGTCTTCAGGCACGGGCTTCCTGGATGTCAGCGCCTGGCTCCAGACGTTCGGCGAGAAGCAAGGCTGGCTGTACATGGACGACCTGCACCAGAACATCGGCCAGTACGTTCACTCCGGCTCCAAGCCGTGCAAGCTGGCGGCGTCCGGTGAGTTCCCGATTGGCATTTCCTTCGAATACCCGGCGGTTCAGCTCAAACGCCAGGGCGCGCCGCTGGAGATCATCCTGCCCAAAGAGGGCCTTGGCTGGGAGATCGAAGCCACCGCTGTGATCAAAGGCACTGCCCATGTCGACGCGGCGAAAAAACTCGCCGACTTCTCTGCCAGCACCGTGGCGATGGACCTGTACAAGGAAAACTTCGCCGTGCTCGCGCAACCGGGTATCGCCAAGCCGCAGACCGAATTGCCGGCGGACTATGAGCAACGGTTGATCAAGAACGACTTTGTCTGGGCTTCCAGGAACCGTGACAGCATCTTGGCCGAATGGCGTAAGCGTTATGACGGCAAGTCGGAAAAACAGTAACCGATCGTTCCCACGCTCGGCGTGGTAACGCCGCTCTGGACGCTCCGCGTCCGCTTTTAAAGGTCGTGACGCGGAGCGTCACCGGATGAATTCCCACGCGGAGCGCGGGAACCAGAGGACAGTATGAGTAGTGATCTGTTAGTCGTCGGCGCCGGCATCCTCGGCCTCTCCCACGCCTATGCCGCCGCCAGGCGCGGCCTCAAGGTCAAGGTGTTCGAGCGCAGCGCCACGCCATTGGGCGCCTCAGTGCGCAACTTCGGCCAGGCACTGGTCACCGGTCAACCACCAGGGCCAATGCTGGACCTAGCGCGGGAAAGCCGCGAAATCTGGGGCCAGTGGGCGCAAGCGGCGGGCCTGGCGCTCAAGCGCAATGGCTCCTACCTGTTCGCCCGCACCGAAGCCGAAGAACATCTGCTCGAAGCCTTCTGCGCCGGGCGCGCGCGGGAGCACGGCTACAACGTCGAGCTGCTGCAGGGCGCTGCCATGAACGACCTGTACGCCGGCCAGTTCCGCCATCACCGCGCCGCCCTGCATGGCAAGGATGACCAGCAGCTGTACTCCCGCGAGGCGATCCCGGCGCTGATCCATTACCTGAGCCAGCACTTGCACGTGGAGTTTCACTTCTCCACGCTGGTACGCGACGTAGAGCCGGGCCAACTGCACAGCACGGCCGGCAGCTTTCGCGGGGAGCAGATCGTTGTCTGTTCAGGCCACGACTATCAGACCCTGCTGGCCGAATCCATCGCCCCGCTCAACCCGCACACCTGCCGCCTGCAAATGCTGCGTGCGCGGCCGGTGCTTAATCTGAACCTGCAACACGCGCTGCTCACCGGCTTGAGTTGCGTGCATTACGGCGCTTTCGCCGACCTGCCGGAAGCCGCTGTGGTCCAGGCGCAGATTCTGCGCGAAACGCCACATCTGCAGGAACACGGCATTCATCTGCTGATCAGCCCCACGCCCCATGGCGAGCTGATCATCGGCGACTCCCACCATTACGACAGCGACCCGTCGCCCTTCAATGCCGAGCAGATCGATGACTGGATGATCGAGCTGGCGCAGCAGACCCTGGGGTGCAACATCCAGGTGGTCGAGCGCTGGCAAGGCGTTTACGGCGCTCGCGGCCCCGGGCCGTTTTCGTTTGTGCAGGCGGCACCTGGCGTCAGCGCTGCCTTGATGCACACCGGCGTAGGGATGAGCGTGGGGCCGGCCATGGCCGAGCGCAATATCCGCAGGTTATGGGGAGA
Source organism: Pseudomonas sp. PA-7-1E (assembly GCF_021605325.1). Classification (NCBI taxonomy): domain Bacteria; kingdom Pseudomonadati; phylum Pseudomonadota; class Gammaproteobacteria; order Pseudomonadales; family Pseudomonadaceae; genus Pseudomonas; species Pseudomonas sp. PA-7-1E. The sequence goes on along the minus strand of NZ_WKFA01000005.1, from coordinate 100,291 downwards.
AGCGTGATGAACCCGGAACAGGCAGGCATTGGCGGTTCAGGTCTGGTCCAGGCGTTGGGCCAGGGCTTCAACCTGCTCTTGGCGCTCGGCCTGGCTTAGTTTCGCGTGGGGGTTGAGGGATGACCATTGCGGATAGGCGCGGGCTTTGTTCAAGGCGTCGGGCAGTTTGCCCTCGCGCCAGGTTTTGTCCTGGGGCGTATCGACCTTGATGCTGTGCATTGCCGCATGGCCGCGCAGGTTCAGGGCCTTGAGCAACTGGCGCTGGCGCAGGGCTAGCAGGCGCAGCACGCTGTCGTCGACGGTCAGCTCGCGCTGGCCCTTGATCTTGCCGAGCAGGCGACTGCCGTAGCTGCGTGCGGTTTGCAGGGCGCCACCGGCGATAGCGCCTGCCAGGGCCGCGGCGCCAAGGGTCAGGCCGCCGACCAGTAGATCCACGCCAGCACCGGCAGCGGCTCCGGCAGCTATCCCGCCGCCGACCCGCACGCCAAGTTGCTTGAGGGTTTCGGGGTTGAACAAGTCATCGCCCCAGCGACCGTCGAGCAGCGGCAGGTCGCTGGCCGCCGCGTCCTGTGGGCGAAAGCCGAACAGTTTGAGCAGGGCTTCAACGCACTTTTGTTCGCGTTGGCGCACGGCCTTGCGTAAGTCGCTGACGGCTTGGGGCTCATTCTCGGTTGTCACACTGCGACGGCAGGCCGCGCAGTCGATCAACAGTTCGGCGATCAAGCGGGCGGCGCTTTGCTGGCGAGCCTGGCGCTGGGCTTCTTGATCGAGGATCAGGCGTTCCAACTGCGGCCGTGAGTTTTCCAGCAGCAGGGCCAGGCTTTCATACAGCCGGCGTTCGCCGTCTTCGGGCGGTGCCACGCTGTCAAAACGCACCAGCGCATGCAGGCCGAGGCGGGCCAGGGCTTCGCGCCAGTCCGGTTCACGGTGGTCGCTGCTGCTGACAAAGTTGAGCACCGGCAACAACGGCTTGCCGCAACTGGCCAGCACTTGCAGTTCGTCGCGGTACTTGGCCAGCACCGGCTCGCGAGCGTCGATCACGTACAGGCCGGCATCGGAGGCCAGCAACTGGCGCAGCACCTTGGCTTCCTGTTCGAAACGCTGGCGCGCCTCGCTGCCTTCCAGGAAACGCGCCAGCCGCGCAGGGCCATCCAGGCGTTCGCCGGGGCGGTCGAGGCGTTCCAGGTAATCGAGCAGGGCGATGGCGTCTTCCAGGCCGGGAGTGTCGTACAGCTCCAGCAAAGCTTCGCCATCTACCGATAGGCGTGCACCTTCCACGTGCCGCGTGGTGCTGGGGCGATGGGACACTTCGCCAAAGCCGACATCGCGGGTGAGGGTGCGCAACAATGAGGTTTTGCCCACGTTGGTATGGCCGACCACGGCGAGTTTCAGCGGTTTAGTCATGACCTGTCTCCAGCCAAGTGAGCGGCGCGCAATCGGCAAACGACACTTCAAGCTGTTGCAACGCGGCATGCCAGTCGCCCAGGCGCTCGGCGTCCAGCGCCTGGCCCGGTGGTGCCTGCAGCAGCCATACGCGAGTGTCGGTGGCGCTGCGTGCCAGCTCGGCGATCAGTGCCAGGCTGCCACGGTCGGGCGAGCGGCGCGGGTCACAGGCGATGGCCAGGCGCGCGGGTGGGAAACGGCTGAGTTGCTCCAGCAGTTTGTTGCGTGATTCGCGGCTGTCGAGGATGCCGGCGTTCTTGACGTTGGCAGGCAGTTTGGGGGGCCAAGGGTGTTGGTCGTCGAGTTCGATGGCGACCAGCAAGGCGCCATCACTCTCCAGCTCACTTGCGCCGCCGCTGATCGAGTGCAGGTGATCGGGCGCCACATCGTTGACCCCCAGGCGCTCGCTGCTGGGCATCAGGCGTTCGCGCAGTTGGGCGTAGCCGGGCAGGTTGAGGTCCAGGTGCAACGCTGCGCGCCCGCGTTTCCATCGCCACAGGCACAGCAAGGCAAGGATCAACCGCGGCAGCAGACCGTAGACCAGCAACACGCCCACCAGCCAGGCCGCCCAGGCCTGGCGGGCGCTTTCGATATTCAGCGCGGAGTCGCCGCTGGCGCGGATCATCTCCACGGTGGGCACATTGAAACCGAGCAGAGCCGGGAGTGTGCCGAGGGCCTGGGTCACGGCGACAAAGGTATCGGCGCCGAGAATGGTGGTTTCCCACACAAACCCATAGCGGCGGGTGGCGAGCAGAGTCAGTAGGATCACCAGGGCGCTGAGCAAGGCCAGCAACCACAAGCTGTTGACCAGCACACCCACCGCCCAGCGATTGAGTTTTTGCCGTTGCAGCAACAGCAACAACGCCGGGGCCAGTTGCGCGGCCTTGGCGTCACGGGCCAGTTTCTCGCTGAGCCACAACCACAGCCGGCCAAGGCTGGCGCTGTGTTCGCCGGCAAACAACAGGCCCAGGGCCCAACTGATCAGCAAGATCAGGTTCAGGCCGAGCAGGCTGCCCAAGGCCCAGAACACATTCACCGGGGCCAGGCCATTACCCAGCGCGGCGAACGCCAAACCGGCGCCGCTGATGACGGCGACCGCCGCCAGTAACAACAGCGCCAGGCGTGCGCCTTGCAGCCAGCGGCTGAGCGCGGCGGCCAAACCATCGCGCTCGGCCAGGTGCAGCGCACGCTGCTGGATGCGCGTGGCCAGGTCGCCCCCGGCGGTGCGGGCCAAGCGGTTGGCTTCCAGGTCTTCCAGGGGGCCGGCGTGTTCTTCGCGCAGGCGCACGGTTTCTGTCAGCCAAAGTCTGTGCAGCGGGTTCAGTGCAGTCACGCGCCGTCCTGTCGTGTTGATGAGGTTGGAGCATAACCGCTGGCTCGCCGCTCTGGTATTCTCGTCGCCATGAAAAAAACTCTCCCTTTAAGCCTGATCGCAGCCCTCGGTGAAAACCGTGTGATCGGCGTCGACAACAGCATGCCCTGGCATTTGCCGGGGGATTTCAAATATTTCAAAGCCACCACCCTTGGCAAGCCGATCATCATGGGGCGCAAGACCTGGGACTCCCTGGGCCGACCGCTGCCGGGGCGCTTGAACCTGGTGGTCAGCCGTCAGACCGATCTTGTGCTGGAAGGTGCGGAAGTTTTTCCTTCACTGGGTGCAGCGGTCGAGCGCGCTGAGGAATGGGCCAAGGCGCAAGGCGTGGACGAGCTGATGCTGATTGGCGGCGCGCAGTTGTATGCGCAGGGGCTGGAACAGGCCGATCGCTTGTACCTGACCCGCGTGGCGCTGAGCCCGGGAGGGGATGCGTGGTTTCCGCAGTTTGATGGGAACCAGTGGAAGCTGGTGTCGAATGTCGAAAATCCGGCTGAAGGTGATAAGCCGGCCTACAACTTCGAGGTGTGGGAGCGCAACTAGTGTAGGAGCGAGCTTGCTCGCGAAGATCGTCAACGATGACGCGTGCATTCTGAATGAACGCGGCGCCCTCAGGTTCTTCGCGAGCAAGCTCGCTCCTACAGGTTATAAGCCTTTATGCCTGCGCCAGTTCGGCATGCTCATCGGCATCCAGCAACGCTTTATCCGTCTGCCCCATGATCTGGCTGGTAATCGCCCCCGCCGTCATCGAACCATTGACGTTCAACGCCGTACGGCCCATGTCGATCAGCGGCTCCACGGAAATCAACAGCGCCACCAGTGACACCGGCAAGCCCATGGCCGGCAGCACGATCAGCGCGGCAAAGGTCGCACCGCCGCCCACGCCGGCAACGCCCGCCGAACTCAAGGTCACTATCGCCACCAGGGTCGCGATCCACAGCGGGTCCAACGGGTTGATGCCCACAGTCGGCGCGACCATCACCGCCAACATCGCAGGGTAAAGACCGGCACAACCGTTCTGGCCGATGGTCGCGCCAAACGAGGCGGCGAAGCCGGCGATGGATTGCGGGATGCCCAGGCGACGGGTCTGCGCTTCAATGCTCAGCGGGATGCTTGCAGCGCTGGAGCGGCTGGTGAAGGCGAAAGTCAGCACCGGCCACACCTTGCGGAAGAAGCGCAGCGGGTTGATCCCGGCCAAGGACAGCAGCAGGCCGTGCACCACGAACATCAGGCCCAGGGCCAGGTACGACACCACCACGAAACTGCCCAGCTTGATGATGTCTTGCAGGTTGGAACCGGCGACCACTTTGGTCATCAGCGCCAGCACACCGTAGGGGGTCAGCTTCATCACCAGGCGCACCAGGCGCATCACCCAGGCTTGCAGGGTGTCGATGGCGTTAAGGACTTTCTGGCCTTTTTCCACGTCGTCCTTGAGCAGTTGCAGCGCGGCAACCCCAAGGAACGCGGCGAAAATCACCACGCTGATGATCGACGTCGGCTTGGCCCGGGCCAGGTCGGCGAACGGGTTGGCCGGTACGAACGACAGCAGCAACTGCGGGATATTCAGGTCGGCAACCTTGCCCGCGTAATCACTCTGGATCACTTGCAGGCGCGCCATTTCCTGGGTGCCGGCCACCAGGCCTTCGGCAGTGAGGCCGAACAGGTTGGTCAGGCCGATGCCGATCAGGGCCGCGATGGCCGTGGTGAACAGCAGCGTGCCGATGGTCAGGAAGCTGATCTTGCCCAGGGACGAGGCGTTGTGCAGGCGTGCCACGGCACTGAGGATCGAGGCGAATACCAGCGGGATCACGATCATTTGCAGCAGCTGCACATAGCCGTTGCCGACCAGGTCAAACCAGCCGATCGAAGCTTTGAGCACCGGGTTGCCGTCGCCGTAGATCGTATGCAACGCCGCACCGAACAGCACGCCAAGCACCAGGGCGAACAGCACCTTCTTGGCGAGGCTCCAGTTTGTACGGCGGGTTTGTGCCAGGCCCAGCAACAGGGCCACGAACACCAATAAATTGAGAATCAGGGGCAGATTCATTGAAGCTCCGTTGAGAAGGCAGCCAATCGCGTGAGCCTGCGATTGCGAACCGGGAAGCCTAACAGCTTGAAATATATTGATTTAATACCAATATGGAATGGCGACTGTCGTTTTTGGAATAAGCGTTTGACGCTCAGGCGTATGGCCTTGGCGCAATCGCGACGTCAGCGGTCGCGCTCGGGCGATAACTGTCATACGGATTTGTTAGCGTCGATGTCTTTCACTTGAGGGAGACAACGCCTATGAAGCTCGCGCCGAAACTACTGTTATCCGCCGCCTTTTGCCTCGGGCTCGCCAGCCAGGCGTTTGCCTCCACCGAGTTGAAGCACTGGCCGGCACCTGCCGCCAAACAACTCAACGAAATGATCGCCGCCAACGCCAACAAGGGTAACTACGCGGTGTTCGATATGGACAACACCAGTTACCGCTACGACCTTGAAGAGTCCTTGCTGCCGTTCATGGAAAACAAGGGCCTGATCACCCGCGAAACCATGGACCCTTCGCTCAAGCTTATCCCCTTCAAAGACACCGCCGACCATAAGGAAAGTCTGTTCAGCTACTACTATCGCCTGTGCGAAGTCGACGACATGGTCTGCTACCCCTGGGTTGCGCAGATTTTTTCCGGCTTCACCCTCAAGGAACTCAAAGTGCAGGTCGACGAGCTTATGGCCTCCGGCAAGCCCGTGCCGGTCAGCTATTTCGAAGGCGACGTGGTGAAAAAATCCGAGGTACAGCCGCCAAAAGTCTTCACCGGCCAGGCCGAGCTGTACAACAAACTGATGGAAAACGGCATCGAGGTCTATGTGATGACCGCCGCGTCCGAGGAGCTGGTGCGCATGGTCGCGGCTGATCCGAAGTACGGCTACAACGTCAAACCCGAGAACGTTATCGGCGTGACCACGATGCTTAAGGACCGCAAGACCGGCGAGCTGACCACCGCACGCAAACAGATCACTGCCGGCAAGTATGACGAGAATAGCAACCTCGGCCTGGAACTGACCCCCTACCTGTGGACCCCGGCGACCTGGATGGCCGGCAAGCACGCGGCGATCCTCACCTACATCGACGAATGGAAAAAACCAGTGATTGTCGGCGGTGACACACCGACCAGCGACGGCTACATGCTGTTCCACGATGTGGACGTGGCCAAGGGCGGCGTCCACCTGTGGATCAACCGCAAAGACAAGTACATGACCCAGCTCAACGGCATGATCGCCAAGCACGCGGCGGCGCAAGCCAAGGAAGGGCTGCCGGTGACGGCGGACAAGAACTGGGTGATCGTCAAGCCGGAAGAGATCCAGTAAGACCGAGTCACCTGCATCGCAGACAAGCCAGCTTCCACCGTCGACCGCATTCTCATGTTGGGGCGCGGTCAACTGTGGGAGCGGGCTTAAGAACACCGCAGACTCAAAGGCAAAATAGATATCAATTGCGAACTAATCTCATTCTTTGCTAGCGTGCGCACTCCCTGAACCGTCCGTTCTTCTCAAGGTAGTGCTGTGTCCTCCTGGAATACGCAGATCGCGCGCCTGTTCGCGGAGCAGAAGAAAGCCCTCGAAGCCTTCGTCACGCGCCGCACCGGCAGCGCCCAGGTGGCTGCCGACCTGACCCAGGAATCCTTCCTGCGCCTGGCGCGCCTGGAGTCCGGCGAGAAGATCGATAACCTACCCGCGTTCCTCTTCACCATTGCCAGCAACCTGGTGCGCGACCACCAGCGCCAGGCTATCCGCCGCGAGCGTCTGGATGCCGGCGCACCGAGCGAAGAACTGCCCTGCAGCAACCCCGGTGCCGACGAACAGCTAGCCGCCTATCAGCAGGAGCAACTGATGCAGGATGCGATCCTGGGCCTGCCCGAGGCGACTCGGCAGATCTTCCTGCTCTATCATGTCGACGAGCTTTCCTACCGCGAGATTGGCGAACGCCTGTCGATCAGCCCGCGCAGTGTGGAATACCAATTGCGTCGCGCCTTGATTGAATGCCGTGGGTACATCAAGACGCGCCTAGCCTGCGATGCACAAGGACGTCGGTCATGACTGCCCTGCCTACTGCTGATGTGTTGTTCGAAGAGGCGTCCGGCTGGTATTTCCGCCTGCACGCCGAGGACTTGACCCCGGCTGAAATGGACGCCTTTGCTGCGTGGCTCGGTCAGGGCCAGGCGCAGGATGATGCCTGGCAGGAAGTGCAGGCGATGCTCGGTGGCCTGCGTGAGCCGGCGCGCGTCATTCGCCGTGCCGAGCAGGCCACCTGGCGTACACCGCTGCGGCGCTGGGCGTATGCGGCTGCCGTGTTGCTGGCCGTGGGCCTGACCGTGCAGAACACTCCCTGGCTTGACCGCTTGCGCGCCGACTACGCCACCGGCACTGGCGAGTCGCGCACCATCGAACTGGCCGATGGTTCCCACCTTCAACTCAACACCGACAGTGCGGTGCAAATCCGCATGAGTGCGGGTGAGCGGCAGATTCGTTTGCTGCGTGGCGAAGGTTTCTTCGATGTGACCAAGGACCCCGCACGGCCCTTCGTGGTGCAGTCGGGCGACGGCTGGGTGCGAGTGGTCGGCACCCAGTTCAGTGTGGCGCGGCGTGATGACCAGACGCGTGTGCAGGTGGCGCAGGGCAAGGTTGAAGTCAGTGCAGGGAGCGGCACGCCGGTCTATCTGGAACCGGGGCGGGCCGTGGAGTATCAGAGCCGGCACCTTGCACACGTCCACGGTTTCGACCCGGCCAGCGGCTTTGCCTGGCGTCAGCGGCAACTGGTGTTCCGTCAGCAACCTTTGTCGGTGGTGGTCTCTGAACTGAATCGTTACTGGCCCGGCAAGACGCTGGTGCTCGGTGATGCGTTGCGCAGTCGGGTAGTGTCCGGCGTGTTCGAAATCGACAAACCCGATGCCGTGCTCAAGGCGTTGGAATACACCCTCAACCTGCGTGCCGAGCACTACACCCCGTATTTGCTGGTGTTGCGTGAAGGCAATGCGTCCTGACGGCAATTTCTCAAAATATTTTCAGGGTTTCCCCGCAAGCCATCGTCCTTGATCACTGAGGCGTAAATAGTAAGCACTCTCAAGTAGTGCGGCGCCGATCACAGACTTTTGTACCGGGGAGCACCATTCATGGCACACCGATTCGCCACACGGCCCTTGCTGGCCTTGGCCATTTCCTTGGCCAGCTGTATCGCGCCGTCGTACCTGCAGGCCGCTGAGGCCAACCAGGCCCAGACCTACCGCTTCGATATTCCCGGGCAGGGCCTGGACGCTGCGCTGGCGGCGTTCTCGGCGGTGACGCGGGTTCAGGTGCTAGTGAATGGGGAGTTGACCCAGGGGGTGATATCGCCGGGTGTGAAGGGCAACCTGGGGCAGCGTGAAGCCTTGGGGCAGCTGCTCGGCGGCACGGGACTGAGCGCGGCGTTTATCAATGCCGATACCGTCACCCTGGAAAAACGTGTGGTGCCAGGTTCTGCCCTGGAAGTGGGCGCCACCACCATCACGGCCGAACGCCTGGGCATCACCACCGAAGGCACGGGCTCGTACACCACGGGGGCTGTGACCCTGGGCAAGGGCGAGCAAAAACTCAAGGACATCCCGCAGTCGGTCAGCGTCATGACCCGCAAGCAGATGGATGATCAGAACACCACCAAGCTCTCTGAAGTGGTCAAGCGCACGCCCGGCCTGACAGCGACCAAGTCTCCCGGCTCCGGTATGTTCATCTTCTCCCGTGGCTTCGAGGTTGGCACCCTGCAATACGACGGTGTGGGGATTCCACGTAACACTTACACCTTGGGCAGCTATCTCACCGAAAACATGGCCATTTACGACCGCGTCGAGACGCTGCGCGGCCCGGCCGCCTTGCTGCAAGGTGCCAACAGCCCCGGCGGCACCATGAACCTGGTGCGCAAGCGCGGGCAGCAAGCGCCGACGGCGACCATTACCGCCAAGGCTGGCTCATGGGACCACTACGGCACTCAGGTCGATGTCGGTGGCCCGCTGAACGCCGAAGGCACCTTGCGCGGACGCTTCGTGGCGGATTACGACACCACCGACTCCTTCGTCGACTATGCGGGCGGCTGGAACCAGACGGTTTATGGCGCCGTCGACTACGATTTCACTCCCGACACCACCGTCGGCCTGGGCATCAGTAACCAGAAGGGCCATTCGCGCCCCAACTTCATGTCGTTGCCCCGTTATGCCGACGGCAGTGATATCGGTCTGCCGCGTTCGACATTTGTCGGCGCCAGTTGGAACCGCAGCGTCAACAATCAGACTCAGGTGTTTGCCGACATCGAGCACCGCTTCAACGATAACTGGAAAGTGAAAGCCGCACTGGTAGCCATGGATGAGCACAACGACGCAACCTACCAGGCGACGTGGGACACGGTACCCGTCGGCGGTGGCGCTGTGCCCTATGTAGATTGGATCACCGACTTCAATACCAAGAGCCGCGGCGCGGATGTGTATGTAAACGGCAAGTTTGAGGGGCTGGGCTTCCAGCAGGAAGTGGTGCTGGGCGCCAACTATTCCAAGCTCACCACCGACGACCAGTGGGCACGGGCTTCAAACCCCGGCGCGGATATCTTCAACATCGACCACAACCGCCCACAGCGCGACAAATACCAATTGTTCCAGGAGGGTGCCGCCTCGAAGAGCTGGTATGACATTCGCCAGAAAGGCATCTATGGCACCTGGCGTGTGAAAGTCCTGGACCCGCTGACGTTGATCGTCGGTGCGCGTACCAGTTGGTATGACTATTCCTACATTGGCCAGAGTGGTTTCAAAGGCACATATGGTGCCCCGCAAGACAATACCACCCAGTCCAATGGCAAGGTTACGCCCTACGCCGGCCTGGTCTATGCGCTCAACGAGCAGTGGTCGGCCTACGCCAGCTATGCCGATGCCTTTGAGCCGCAAACCAACCTGACCACCTCCGGCTCCCTGCTCAAGCCTATCGAGGGCAAAAACTACGAGTTGGGCATCAAGGGAGAGCTGGCTGACGGGCGCCTCAATACCTCGTTTGCGATCTTCCGTTACGATCAGGAAAACCGTAGCGTGCAGGACCTGCAAGGGCCAATGAACTGCAATGGTTGGTACTGCTCGGTCGCCTCTGGCAAGGTCCGCAGCCAAGGCTTTGAAGCCACACTCAGTGGTGAGGTGCTGCCAGGCCTGCAGCTCGCCTCCAGCTACACCTACAACACCACTGAATTCCTCAAGGACGACACCTACGAAGGCAAGATTTTCAGCACTTGGACCCCCAAGCACTTGCTCAAGGTCTGGGGTGATTACCAGTTGCCGGGCGATTGGCAACATTGGAGCGTGGGTGCCGGTGTGACCGCGCAAAGCAGCACCGAAGCCTATGACCGTACGTTCAGCGTGCCGGGCAATGCATTGTGGGATTCGCGGGTGGCCTACAAGATCAACCAGGAATTCACCGTGGCGGCAAACCTGAACAACATGTTCGACAAGAAGTATTACATCCCGGCCTACAACGCGAACTGGGGCAGCAACTACTACGGGGACCCACGCAATGTGATGTTCACCATGACCTATACCCCACAGTTCTAAGAGATTACCTATATCCAATGCGGGGGCTGGCTCGCCCGCAATGGCGGTGTGCCAAACAAGAACTCACCGGCAGGCCTATAGCTATCGCAGGCAAGCCAGCTCCCACAGTTGATCCTCGGTGTTGTGGAGGTTTTGGCCAGGCATAAAAATGCCCCGCACCTGGCGGGGCTTTTTTATGCGCGGGGCTTACAGGCCGTCGAGCATGGCTTTGTTGCGTACGGCACCCTTGTCGGCACTGGTGGCCAACAACGCGTAGGCCTTCAATGCGGTGGTGACTTTACGCGGGCGCTTCTCCACTGGCTTCCAGCCTTTCTTGTCCTGCTCAACGCGGCGTGCTGCCAGTTCTTCATCGCTGATCAACAGGTTGATCGAGCGGTTCGGGATGTCGATCAGCACCTTGTCGCCATCCTGCACCAGGCCAATCGCGCCACCGGCAGCGGCTTCCGGCGAAGCGTGGCCGATGGACAGGCCCGACGTGCCGCCGGAGAAACGGCCGTCGGTCAGCAGGGCGCAGGCTTTGCCCAGGCCTTTGGATTTCAGGTAGGACGTGGGGTAAAGCATCTCCTGCATACCCGGGCCGCCTTTAGGACCTTCGTAGCGGATGATCACGATATCGCCTTCCTTGACTTCGTCCGCAAGGATGCCGCGTACCGAGCTGTCCTGGCTTTCGTAGATCTTGGCGCGGCCTTCGAAGACGTGGATGGACTCATCCACGCCTGCCGTTTTGACCACACAGCCGTCGAGGGCGATGTTGCCGTACAGCACGGCCAGGCCGCCTTCTTGCGAGTAGGCGTGCTCGACACTGCGGATGCAGCCGTTTTCACGGTCGTCGTCCAGGGTGTCCCAGCGGGTCGACTGGCTGAACGCGGTCTGGGTGGGGATACCGGCAGGGCCGGCCTTGAAGAAGGTGTGCACGGCTTCGTCGTCGGTCTGGGTGATGTCCCACTTGGCGATGCCTTCGGCGATGGACTTGCTGTGCACGGTTGGCAGGTCGGTGTGCAGCAGGCCGCCACGGGCCAGGGAGCCGAGGATCGAGAAGATCCCGCCGGCGCGGTGCACGTCTTCCATGTGGTACTTCTGGATGTTCGGCGCGACTTTGCACAGTTGCGGCACGTGACGGGACAGGCGGTCGATGTCGCGCAGGTCGAAATCGATCTCGGCTTCCTGGGCCGCGGCCAGCAGGTGCAGGATGGTGTTGGTGGAACCGCCCATGGCGATGTCCAGGGTCATGGCGTTTTCGAACGCCTTGAAGTTGGCGATATTGCGCGGCAACACCGACTCATCGTTCTCGCCGTAGTAACGCTTGCACAGCTCGACGATGGTGCGGCCGGCCTGCAGGAACAACTGCTCGCGGTCGCTGTGAGTGGCCAGTGTGGAACCGTTGCCCGGCAAGGCGAGACCCAAGGCTTCCACCAGGCAGTTCATCGAGTTGGCGGTGAACATGCCGGAGCACGAACCGCAGGTCGGGCAGGCGCTGCGCTCGTATTCCGCGACCTTCTCGTCAGAAGCGCTGGAATCGGCGGCGATCACCATGGCGTCGACCAGGTCGAGGCCGTGGGAGGCAAGTTTGGTCTTGCCGGCTTCCATCGGCCCGCCGGAGACGAAGATCACCGGGATGTTCAGGCGCAAGGCAGCCATCAACATGCCGGGGGTGATCTTGTCGCAGTTGGAAATGCACACGATGGCGTCGGCGCAGTGGGCGTTGACCATGTACTCCACGGAGTCGGCGATGATCTCGCGGCTCGGCAGGGAATACAGCATGCCGTCATGACCCATGGCGATGCCGTCATCCACGGCAATGGTGTTGAATTCCTTTGCCACGCCACCGGCGCGTTCGATCTCGCGGGCGACCAGTTGGCCCAGGTCCTTGAGGTGGACATGGCCAGGCACGAACTGGGTGAACGAGTTGGCAATCGCGATGATCGGCTTTTTGAAGTCGTCATCTTTCATCCCCGTGGCACGCCACAGCGCGCGCGCACCGGCCATGTTGCGGCCGTGGGTGGATGTTTTCGAGCGGTAATCAGGCATTGGAGCACTCCGGGCGGCTAATCAAGTACTAAAGGGGAGTGAGCTTCTAATTGACGACTGGAACACTCAGAAAATGGCCGTGTGTCCGGAAGTTGCCACTCGCGTCGCGGGATCGCCGCGTGCTTGGGCCTCGAGCTCATAAACCCGCCGGGGGATGACTGGCGATGAATAGGGCCGATTCTACACCGCTGGCGGCTGGAGGGAATGGGCGCAACCTTGAAGTTAGCCGCTACAGGACGTGCGGGTGGCGCCTTGCCCATGAGTTCAACGCAAGGGCGGCGAGGCTCAGGATCAGAAAACACAAGCCAAGCGCAGTACTCAACTGGTGGGTAAAGGTGCTGATAAACGCACTGATACAGCCGCCAGCAATGAACAGCACTGCCGCAACGGCGGAAGCCGCGGCTCCCGCATTGTCTGGAAACAGGCTCATGGCCTTGGAGTTGGAAATGGGCCGGGTGATGGTGGTGCCCGCCGTGCAGAGCAGCATGGGCACCAACACTGTCGGGGTTGATAAGCCGAACAGGTAGGCCAACAGCAGCATGACCACGCCAGAGATAGCGATCAGAACCAGCCCGACTGCCATCTGGGTAGCCGCCGCCAGCCGTTTGTGCAGGACGCCTGCACAGAGGCCACCCACTACGTAGGCGGCGCCGTAGAGAAGCAAGGTCAATGAGTACTCATGGGGTGACAGCTTTAACTGGTCCATGAAAATGAGCGGTGACACAACGATGAATGAGAAATGACAGGCGAAGGTGATCGCGGAGATCGTGGCGTAGCTGGCGAAATGTCTGTTGGCGAAAACCTTGGCGTAGGCCCTGAAAATACCCCGCTCGCCTGGCGCGGTTGGAGGGAAGCCGCCATGCAGTAATCGGTGAGCCATAATCCACGTTGCGGCACAGAGGGCGATAAACGCGTAGAAGCTGGCTTTCCATCCCCAGTGCAATTGCAGCCATGCGCCCAGCACTGGGGAAATCGACATGAAAATGCCTCCGGCCGTGGCCATTGCTATGCGCAACCGCTCCTGTTCCCTGCCGAAAAAAAGGTCCTGCACCAGCGCTTGGGACAGTATGAAACCACCGCAGCCTATGGCCTGAATGACTCGGAAGAACAGGAATTGGGGCGTGTTTCTGGCGGCCAGACACCCGACTGCACCCAGGATGGCTACTACCATACTGGCCAGGAGTAGCTTCTTGCGACCGATTCTGTCGGACAGCGGGCCGATCAGCAGCATTGAGCAGGAAAATCCAATGGCGAACAGGCTGACGGATCGAGCGATATGGGTGGTCGAGGTATGGAAGTGTTCAGCCAGGGCGGGAAAGGAGGGCAGTACGACGTCAAGGGGGAAGACGCCCAGCAAAGTCATGGTCATCAGCCAGAAAACCAAGAGCGGTTTTTCAGCCTGTGTAATTGCCTTCGACATGCGCGAGCCTCGGTTCCATGAGAGGGGCGAGGATCGAGTCTGCGCTACGGAAAGTCAAAGCCTGGGGCAGTACGACATTTCCTGAAAACCTGTAGGAACCCGCAAGTCCCTACAGGGGAACAGCATCAGCTATTGGGTAGCAACCGGCAGGTAATGCTCTTGATGTAGCGCGTCTCGACAATCGCCGGGTGCACCGGGTGGTCCGGGCCTTGGCCGCCACGTTCGAGCATCTGGATGTTGCGGTCCAGATGGCGGGCGCTGGTGAGCAGGATGTTTTGCAGGTCGTCTTCCGGCAGATGCATGGAGCACGAGGCGCTGACGAGGATGCCGTCTTTGCTGAGCAGGCGCATGGCTTGCTCGTTCAGGCGGCGGTAGGCACCTTCGCCGTTTTTCATGTCTTTTTTGCGTTTGATGAAGGCCGGTGGGTCGGCGACGATCACGTCGAAGCGTTCTTCGCTGGCTTTCAGTTCCTTCAAGGCTTCGAACACGTCGCCTTCGATGCAGGTCATCTTCTCGGCAAAGCCGTTCAGCGCGGCGTTGCGCTCTACGCCGTCGAGGGCGAAGGCCGAAGCGTCGACGCAGAACACTTCACTGGCACCAAAGGCGGCGGCTTGCACGCCCCAGCCGCCGATGTAGCTGTACAGGTCCAGTACACGCTTGCCCTTGGCATACGGGGCCAGGCGGGCGCGGTTCATGCGGTGGTCGTAGAACCAGCCGGTCTTTTGGCCCTGGATCACCGGGGCTTCGAACTTGACGCCGTTCTCTTCCAGCGCCACCCACTCCGGCACCAGGCCGAACACGGTTTCGACGTAGCGGTTGAGGCCTTCGGCGTCACGTGCGGCGGAGTCGTTCTTGAACAGGATGCCGCTGGGCTTGAGCACTTGGGTCAGCGCGGCGATCACGTCTTCTTTATGGGCTTCCATGGTCGCCGAGGCGATCTGTACCACCAGGATGTCGCCGAAACGGTCGACCACCAGGCCCGGCAGCAGGTCGGAATCACCGTAGACCAGGCGGTAGAACGGCTTGTCGAACAGGCGGTCACGCAGGGACAGCGCGACGTTGAGGCGGTGCACCAGCAGCGACTTGTCCAGCGGCAACTTGATGTCGCGCGACAGCAGGCGGGCGCAGATCAGGTTGTTCGGGCTCATGGCCACGATGCCCAGGGTCTTGCCGCCGGCCGCTTCCAGGATAGCCTGGTCACCTGCCTGGAAGCCGTGGAGTGGGGTGGCGGCCACGTCGATTTCGTTGCTGTAGACCCACAGGTGGCCGTTGCGCAAACGACGATCGGCGTTGGCTTTGAGACGCAGGCTTGGCAGGGACATGACGTCGCTCCGGAAAAAAGAGCGGGAGTATACCCTTTGCGCACTCTTTCATGTGGGAGCTGGCTTGCCTGCGATGCGGGCGGCGCGGTGTATCAGACGTACGGTGGTGAGGCTATCGCAGGCAAGCCAGCTCCCACATTCGATCGGGTTTCAGTTGGGTTTTTGGGTGTCGGCCACATCGGCATAAGGGGTAGAATTCGCGCCTAGCCCAGAGTGTGTACTTATGTCCCAAGAGCTTTCCCCCGAGCAGATCCAACAGGCCCTGCAAGGCATCAGCGTGCCGCCCCAACCGCAAATCATGGTGGATTTGCAGATGGAGCAGTACATGCCCGACCCGGACCTGGAAGTGATTGCAAGGTTGATCTCCCAGGACCCGGGCTTGTCCGGCGCGCTGCTCAAGATCGTCAATTCGCCGTATTACGGCCTGAGCAACAAAATTGCATCGATCCAGCGCGCGGTAAACCTGTTGGGCAGCCGCTCGATCATCAATTTGATCAACGCGCAGTCAATCAAGGGCGAGATGTGCGACGACACCATCGTCACCCTCAACCGCTTCTGGGACACTGCCCAGGATGTGGCCATGACCTGCCTCACACTGGCCAAGCGCACCGGCTCGCAAACCGTCGACGAAGCCTATGCCCTGGGCCTGTTCCACGATTGCGGCGTGCCGTTGATGCTCAAGCGCTTCCCCAACTACATGTCCGTGCTGGAACAGGCTTACGCCAACGCCGGCCCGGATTGCCGCGTGGTCGATACCGAGAACAATGCGTTCCACACCAACCATGCGGTAGTCGGCTACTACACCGCCAAGTCCTGGCGCCTGCCGGAGCATGTCACCGACGCCATCGCCAATCACCATAACGCCCTGGTGATTTTCAGCGATGAGACGACGCGCAACCCGCAGCTCAAGAACCTGCTGGCCATTTTGAAGATGGCCGAGCATATCTGTTCGTCTTACCGCGTACTGGGTAACCAGGCGGTGGACCATGAGTGGAATGCCATCGGCCACCTGGTGCTGGATTACGTGGGCCTGTCGGACTACGACTTCGAGAGCCTGAAGTTGTCGATCCGCGAACTGGGCGCGCACTGACCCGTCATTCAAGAGGTACACATGCCCGAGTTACCAGAAGTCGAAACCACCCGACGCGGCATTGCCCCGCACCTGGAAGGCCAGCGCGTCAGCCGCGTGGTAGTGCGTGAGCGGCGCCTGCGCTGGCCAATTCCGGAAGACCTGGATGTGCGCCTGTCAGGGCAGCGCATCGTGCTGGTGGAGCGCCGGGCCAAATACCTGTTGATCAATGCCGAGGTGGGCACCTTGATCAGCCACCTGGGCATGTCGGGCAACTTGCGCCTGGTGGAGGTAGGTATGCCGGCGGCCAAGCATGAACATGTGGATATCGAGCTGGAATCGGGTATGGCCCTGCGCTACACCGACCCGCGGCGCTTCGGTGCGATGCTCTGGAGCCTCGACCCGCACAACCATGAGTTGCTGATGCGGCTGGGGCCGGAGCCGTTGACCGACCTGTTTGATGGCGAGCGTTTGTTCCAGCTGTCTCGCGGCAAGTCGATGGCGGTGAAGCCGTTCATCATGGACAACGCGGTGGTGGTAGGCGTGGGTAATATCTATGCGACAGAGGCGCTGTTTGCAGCGGGGATTGACCCGCGCCGCGCCGCCGGGGGAATTTCACGCGGGCGTTATTTGAAGCTGGCGATTGAGATCAAGCGGGTGCTGGCCGCTGCCATCGAGCGGGGCGGTACCACGTTGCGGGACTTTATCGGCGGCGATGGGCAGCCGGGGTATTTCCAGCAGGAACTGTTCGTGTATGGCCGGGGCGGCGAGGCGTGCAAGGTCTGCGGCACTGAGCTGCGCAATGTGGTGCTGGGGCAGCGGGCGAGTGTGTTTTGCCCTAGGTGTCAGAGCTGATGGTTGGGTGAGGGCTGAGATTGCTATCGCAGGCAAGCCAGCTCCCACATTTGAATGTATTCACATATCCAAGTGTGGGAGCTGACTTGCCTGCGATGAGGCCTTTACGGGCAATGAAGAGGCTTAGGCCTTACCGGTAATCTTGCGGTACTTCTCCATCAACTGCTCTTCAGTCTCAGGGTGTGCCTCGTCCAGAGGAATGCAATCGACCGGGCATACCTGCTGGCACTGCGGTTCGTCGTAGTGGCCGACGCACTGGGTGCACAGGTTGGGGTCGATCACGTAGATCTCTTCGCCTTGGGAAATGGCGGCGTTCGGGCACTCGGGTTCGCAGACGTCGCAATTGATGCAATCGTCGGTGATGATCAGGGACATGGAAACTCCTGCCAGGGCACTCTGCCAAGGCATCTGAAAACTAATGCGCGCAATTGTGCCGCATTGACGCCCGCAGTGCGAGCCTGTCTCTGTGGTGAGGGATGAAAGGATTGGGACTGCTGCGCAGTCCAGCGGGAGCAAGCTCCCTCGCCACAATGAGCCTTACTTCTTGAAGCGCAATGTCAGTGCGTCTGCTACAGCTGGATGCACGAACTTGGTGATATCTCCGCCCAAAGCAGCGATTTCACGAACCAACGTCGAGGAAATGAACGAATAACGCTCCGACGGCGTGAGGAACAGGCTTTCCACGTCCGGCGCCAATTGGCGGTTCATGTTGGCCAGCTGGAATTCGTATTCGAAGTCCGACACCGCACGCAGGCCACGCAGGAACACATTGGCGTTCTGCTCCTTGGCGAAATGCGCCAGCAGTGTCGAAAAGCCCACTACTTCCACATTCGGCAGGTGCTTGGTGACCTCTTGCGCCAGCTCCACACGTTGTTCCAGGGGAAACAGCGGGTTTTTCTTGGGGCTGGCCGCGACCGCGATGATCACATGGTCGAACAGGCGAGAGGCGCGTTCGACCAGATCGCCATGGCCTTTGGTAATCGGGTCGAAGGTACCTGGGTACAACACTCGGTTCATCGCGTCGTCCTGGCGGAGTCCGTTGGGGAACCGGATGGTATCGCAGCATTACCGGTGGGCCAAGTCGACTTATGTAGATAGATACCGTGAATACCCTGTCTTTTCATGCCGTTTTCAGACGTTCGGCCAATGCGCTCGCCAGTTGCGCGGTCAATCCGTACACCGACAATTGCGGGTTGGCGCCAATGCTGGTGGGGAACAGCGAGCCATCGTGGATCGACAGGTTACGCAACTGATGATGGCGACCCAGGCTGTCGGCGACGGCATTTTTCGGATCTTCACCCATGGCACAACCGCCCATCACGTGGGCGCTGCCCAGGGTGGTGCGATGCAGTTCCAGGTTCAGACCGTCGATCACGCTGCGCGCTTCGGCCAAGTTGTTCACAAAACGCGCGTCGTGATGCAGGGGCTTGACCGATTTGGCCCCCGCCGCGAACTGAATCTCGGCCATGCTGTGGAAGGCCCGGCGCAGGCCGTCCCAGGCGTAGGGCGAGACCTGATAGTCGAGCACTGGCGTGCCGTCACCGCGTAACTCCACCGTGCCGCCTGGGCTGTCGGGGTGAAAGCCGTCGCGCAGCAGGGCGAGCATGGCGTGGGTGTGGGGTAATTGGTTCATGTCCAGGGCGTTCTGGTTGCCGTAGCCACCAAACAGGGTGCTCGCCAGGCCTGGATGCAGGGGCGGTGCTTCCAGTTTGTAGGACATTTTGCCGGTAGTGCCGTCCTGCCATTGGAAGTGGTCGGAGTAGATGGATTGCGGCGCACCGTAGAAGGGGTTGATCACTTCGTCGAACAGCCCGGCGGAGAAATTGACCAGGTGCAGGAAGGTGCGCTTGCCCAGCCGCGAGTGTGGGTCGGGCGCGTCGGAGCGCATCAGCAGGGCCGGGCTGTTGATGCCGCCGCCCGCCAGCACATAGTGCTTGGCTTTCACCCTGATCTTGCGCCCTGTGGGCGCTACGCAGCGGTCGTCCATGGCCACGCATTCGAGGCTGCTGATGGTGTCGCCGCTGTAGATGAGCCGTTCGGCGCGGGCCAGGTAAAGCAGTTCGCCGCCCTTTTCCAGGGTGGACGGGATGGTCGTCACCAGCATTGACTGCTTGGCGTTGACCGGGCAGCCCATGCCGCAATACCCCAGGTTGAAGCAGCCGCGCACATTGCGCGGGATCACATGCCAGCTGTAGCCGAGCTTTTCACAGCCTTTGCGGATCACATCGTTGTTGGCATTCGGCGGCAGCGCCCAGGGCGCGATGCCCAGGCGCTGCTCCATTTTTTCGAACCAGGGCGCCATTTCGGCGCTGCTGTGGCCTTTGACCGCATATTCGCTGGCCCAATGCGCGAGGGTAGCGTCAGGGGTGCGAAAGCTGGAGGTCCAGTTGATCAAGGTGGTACCGCCCACCGCCCGGCCCTGCAGGATGGTGATAGCGCCGTCCTTGCTCATGCGGCCGATGCCTTCCTGGTAAAGGCTGGCGTAGGCTTCGTCTTCCAGCAGCTTGAAATCACTACTGGTCTTGAGCGGGCCTTCTTCGATCAGCAACACTTTGTAGCCGGCGGCGCTGAGGATTTCGGCGGTGGTACCGCCCCCGGCGCCGCTGCCGATGATGGCGACATCCGCTTCCAGGGTCAGGTCGTGATCCAGGGCGGCGCCATTGTGGGTTTTCCAGCCACGGGCCAGGCCGTCGCGGAACAGATCGGGTACGGGCATAGGTGTGCTCTCTTATTCTTGTCGGAAGATGCAATCTTGGGGGATTGCCCAGGCTAGATCTTGGGCGGGCCGGGGTAGCCGCAATGGGCCCAGGACTCGGGCCGGAAGTACCAGGCCATGATCACCAGTTTGAGCAGCGAGCCCTGGCCCATGCGCAAAAGGTTCAGGTAACTGTTTTCCCAGCGGTGCAGGAAATTGCGGATCTGTTCGCTGCTGGCGTTTTCCCAACTGCCCCAGATACCGGTCAGCGGGCCGCGGGTAATGCCCATGCCCAGTACGTCGAATAATTGCTGGGTGAGCTTGAACATCTCGGGCGACAAGTGCTGCAGGCTGTAATCGAGCTTTTTCAGGGTGCCCTCAATACCTGCAAGCACTTGTTCGGCACTAGCCGCGCCTTCTAGCAGCACCGGGATCACCGCCCGCAAGAACGGCAAGTCGCTGGTGCGCAACATCGCAAAGCCGCTGGCCGGCGTACTGCTGGAGCAACCACTGAGGCTGGCGCCCAACCCGGCGGTGGCGAGGAAGGCGCTGGCACACAGGCCGATTTTCAAGACGCCGCGCCGTGACAGCGCGGGTGAATCAGTCAGGCTGGGGTTCATTGTTTTTATAGTCCCGAAGGTGGCGGTTATCAGCGGATAAACAGCTTCTGGATCAGCTTCTGGATCGACTTGCCATAGGGCGGGTAGATCAACTTCGCTGCGTTCAGGCGCTGTTTGACCAGCACACCCTTGGCCTTGCTGAACGTCAGGAAACCTTCGTGACCGTGGTAATGGCCCATGCCTGACGGGCCGATGCCACCGAACGGCATATCGTCCTGGGCGACGTGCAGCAAGGTGTCGTTCAGGCACACACCGCCGGAATGGGTTTCGTGGAGCACCCGCGCTTGTTCGCCTTTGTTGTAGCCGAAGTAATACAAGGCCAGTGGGCGAGGGCGCTGGTTGATGTAGGCAAAGGCTTGGTCAAGGCCGCGATACGGCACGATGGGCAGGAGCGGGCCGAAGATTTCGTCCTGCATCACGGTCATGTCGTCGCTGACATTCAACAGCAGGCTGTGGGCCATTCGCCGCGCCTGGCCTTGCTCGTACAGCGGGATCAAGGTGGCGCCTTTGTCGGTGGCGTCCTTGGCGTAGGCATTGAGCCGGGCCAGTTGGCGTTCGTTGATGATGGCGGTGTAGTCTGGGTTGTCGGCCAGCGTCGGATAAAACCCGCGCACGGCTTTGGAATACGCCTCGACAAAGCCCTCCACGCGATCTTCCGGTACCAGCACATAATCCGGCGCCACGCAGGTTTGTCCGGCGTTCAAGGCTTTGCCGAAAGCGATGCGTTCGGCAGCATCCTTGAGCGGCACGTCGGCCGAGACAATGGCTGGCGATTTGCCGCCCAGCTCCAGGGTCACCGGCGTGAGGTTTTCGGCCGCCGCACGCATCACGTGCTTGCCTATGCTGGTAGCGCCGGTGAACAGCAGGTGATCGAAGCGCAACTTGGAAAACGCCATGCCCACGTCAGCTTCGCCCAGCACGACGCACACCAAGTCCTCGGGGAAGATCCTGGCCAGCAACGCCTTGAGCAGCTCGCCGGTGGCCGGCGTGGACTCGCTGAGCTTGAGCATCACCCGGTTACCGGCAGCCAATGCCCCAACCAGCGGGCCGATGGCCAGGTACAGCGGGTAGTTCCACGGCACGATGACGCCGACGACGCCCAGTGGCTGGTAAATGACTTTGGCTGAGGCGGGCTGGAAGGCAATGCCTACAGCGCGGCGGGAAGGTTTCATCCAGCCCTTGAGGTGTTTGCTCGCGTAGTGAATGCCATGCAGGCTAGGCATCAATTCGGCAAACAGGGTTTCGTCGGCGCTGCGATGGCTGAAATCCTGGCTGATCGCATTGATCAGCGCCTGGCGTTCGTCGCTCAGCAGATCCCGCAGAGCCTTGAGCCATTGCTGGCGCTGCCCGGCCGGCGGCATCGGGTTGGCGGCATAGGCGCGGCGTTGGGCGTCGAACAGGTCCTGGAGTTGATCCAGCGCCTGGGAATCTTGCAGGTAGGCAACGTTGGCAGACATGGCGCGGCACCGATTGTTATTGGTCTGCCTGGATTTTTAGAGTCATTGCTCTAAATTGTCAAATAACATTGCAGTAACATCCAGATTTATCCTGGCCGGGTTAGGCCGTAAGATGCCCCATCCCGTGTATAGAAGCTGATCCCCTATGGCACCACGAGTAAAGACCAGCGAGCGCATTGTGCAAACCAGCCTGGAGCTTTTTAACCAGCAGGGCGAGCGCAGTGTCAGTACCAACCACATTGCCGCCCACATGGAAATTTCCCCGGGCAACCTGTACTACCACTTCCCTAACAAGCAGGCGATCATCGCCGTGCTGTTCCGCGAATATGAAGCGTTGGTAGACAGTTTCCTGCGCCCGCCCCAGGGACGCACGATGGTGGTGGAGGATAAACGCTTTTACCTGCAAGCCGTATTGGCCGGCATGTGGCGTTATCGCTTCCTGCATCGCGACCTCGAACACCTGCTGGAGAGCGACCCGGAACTGGCGACCGGCTACCGGCGTTTTTCCCAGCGTTGCCTGATCCAGGGCGGCGCGATCTACCAGGGCTTTGTCGATGCCGGCATTCTCAATATGGACCCGGTGCAAACAGAAGCCCTGACCCTGAATGCGTGGATCATCCTCACCTCGTGGGTGCGCTTTTTGTGTACCACCAATGAAAAATCCACCCACCTGAGCGCCGAGGCGATCAAGCGTGGGGTTTATCAGGTGCTGGTGCTGGAGGCGGGGTTTGTCACGCCACAGGCCAAAGAGGCGGTGGACGCCTTGTTCAAAGAGTTTTACGTGCCGTTGAATCAGGCACTGGAAGAAGTGAAGTAAGACCTTTCCCCTTTGTATTCACAGGAGTCAGTCATGCCGCTTGCCCAACTGATCAGCCCCCAGCAATTGGCCGAGCGCCAACAGTCGAGCGGGTGGGTGATCCTGGATTGCCGCTTTGCCCTGGAAGACCCGGACTACGGCTTGTGCAGTTACGCCGAAGGGCATATCGAGGGCGCGCAATACGCCGACCTGGAGCGCCACCTGAGCGGCCCGGTGACCAAGGGCGTGACCGGTCGTCATCCTTTGCCGGCGGCGGACACGTTCGCCAGGCAACTGCGGGCCTGGGGTATCAGTGCCGACACCGATGTGGTGCTGTATGACGACGGCCCCGGTGCCTACGCCGCCCGTGCCTGGTGGCTGCTGGCCTGGCTGGGCAAGCGTGATGGTGTGTTTATTCTGGATGGTGGCCTCAAGGCCTGGCATGCCGCCGGTTTCCCCCTGAGCCTGGACGCGCCCGTGGTTGAGCCAGGTACCTTCGCCGGTACGCCGGATCATCGTCTGTTGCTGGATGCCGAACACCTGCAAAAACGCCTGGGCCAACCCGGCCTGACCTTGATCGACGCCCGCGCCCAGCCGCGCTTTCGTGGCGAAGTAGAACCCATCGACCCGATTGCCGGGCATATCCCTGGCGCGCAATGCGCGGCGTTCAGTGAAAACCTGGGCAGTGATGGTCGTTTCTTACCGGCTGATCAGCTCAAGCAACGCTTTGCCGCGCAGCTGCAAGGGCGCCCGCCGCAGGAGTTGGTGGCGTATTGCGGGTCTGGGGTGACGGCGTGCCATAACCTGTTTGCGTTGAGCCTGGCGGGGTACCCGTTGGGTAAGTTGTATGCGGGGTCGTGGAGTGAGTGGATTACTGATCCAGCTCGGGAAATAGCCACGGGCGAGTAAACGACCGGTGTAAACGTTTCATTGAAATGTGGGAGCTGGCTTGCCTGCGATAGCAGAGTGTCAGCCACCTCAACATTGGCTGGCCCACCGCTATCGCAGGCAAGCCAGCTCCCACACTATTGACCGTATTGGGTCTGGAGCCACTGCGGGATCCGGCGTTCCAGGTAGTAACCAGGGCGCTTCAACGAACCCTCCACAAACCCCACATGCCCGCCCTTGGCCAGCAACTCGAACTCGGTGCAGGCCGACAGCTCACTGGCGTCAGGCAAGCTGTGCGCAAACACAAACGGATCATCAGCCGCCTGGATAATCAGCGTCGGCGTGCGGATACCGCCCAGGTAATAGCGGCTGGAAGCGCGGCGATAGTAATCCTCGGCACTCAAGAAACCGTGCAGCGGCGCGGTTACCCGCCCGTCGAAGTCCCAGAACGTGCGCATCTTTTCCAGGGAGCCAAGGGCCTCCAGGGTTTTGAGCCCATCCTCACGACCGTCCTGCAGGAATTGGCGTTGCTTGACGCGGATATACGCCAGCATCTCGCGCATGAAGTGCTTTTGATACACCCGCGAGAACCCCAGCCCAATGCGATCCGCGCATTGATCCAGGCGAAACGGCACCGACACCGCCGCCGCGCCCTGCAGCCCTGAGGCCTCGCCGGTTTCCCCCAAATGCTTGAGCAACACGTTGCCGCCCAGGGAGTAACCCACCGCGTACAAGGGCGCCAAAGGCCGCTTGGCGCGCAGATGAGCAATCGCGGCTGCCAGGTCTTCGCTGGCGCCGGAGTGATAGCTGCGAGCCAGCAGGTTGGGCTCGCCAGAGCAGCCGCGCCAGTTCAACGCAGCACTGGCCCAGCCTTGGGTGGCGAGGACTTTTTGCAGGCCGGCCACATAGGGTGAATTGGACGAACCGGTCAGCCCATGCAACACCAGCACCAAAGGCGCTTGCACGTCATGAGGCCCGTGCCAGTCGAGATCGAGGAAGTCGCCATCCTCCAGCCACAGGCGCTCACGCTGACGCTCGATGTGGGTGGTCGGCCGCCACAGCGGCCCCCACAGTGTCTGCAAGTGAGGGTTGCCGAGGCCGAAGGCGGGTTTGAACAGGTCGCAAGAAGGGGTCATGACGCTCTCGGTGGCAAGTGAACTCACTGTGGCGAGCGAGCTTGCTCGCGCTGGGCCGCGTAGCGGCCCCATCAAGAACACTGCGTTTATTCAGTCGGAACACCTTGGCAGGTTTCAGGGCCGCTTCGCAGCCCAGCGGGAGCAATCTCTAGCCACACGATCAGGCGGCGTTTTCGACCAAACGATGCCACAACGCGTAATACACCCGCCCGGACTTCTGCTCCCGGTGCAGGCGCCAGCCACTTGGCAGGCCGAGCGTGGAGGGCGCGGTCTCGCTCTCAGTGTAGATCCAGGCATCCGGTGCCAGCCACTGGCGTTCTTCCAGCAGTGTGCAGACGGTCGGCAGCAGGTTCTGGTTGAACGGTGGATCGAGGAACACTACGTCGTATTCAGTGGCCGCCTGGGTTTCCAGGTAGCGCAGCGCGTCGGCCGTCTGCACCTGGCCGGTGGTGCAGCGCAGCGTGCCCAGGTGCTCCTTGAGGCTGGACACCGCCACATTGCTGGCGTCCAGCGCCTGGCCCTGGGCCGCGCCACGGGACAGCGCCTCCAGGAACAGCGCGCCGCTGCCGGCGAACGGGTCCAGCACTTTGGCCCCGCCTATGTACGGCGCGAGCCAGTTGAACAAGGTTTCACGCACGCGATCGGGCGTCGGGCGCAGGCCCACGACGTCGGGGAAGCTCAGCTTGCGGCTGCCCCATTCACCGCCAATGATGCGCAGTTGGCCCACACCGTTATGCACGTTGTGGACAGGTTTTTTCGGGCGAGATGAACTGGCCATTAATGCTCCGGAACCCCGAGCGGCTGCTCGGCAGGTTTATCAGTGGGGGGCGGTAGTGGCTTTTGCGCAATCGTCGGGCCGGCGGTCACGATGACCATCTTGTCGGCGCTCAAGTGTTTGTTCATTGCAGCCTTGACCTGATCGACGGTCAGGGCCTGTGATTGTTTCATGAAATCTTCCAGATAGCTCAGCGGCAGGTTGTAGAAACCCATGGCGCCCAACTGCCCGACGATATCGGCGTTGCTGGCGGTGGACAGCGGGAAGCTGCCGGCCAGTTCGCGCTTGGCGTCGTCCAGTTCTTTTTGTGTTGGGCCGTTCTTGAGGTAATCAGCCAGTACATCCTCAACCAGGCGCAGGGTGCCGCCGCTCATTTCGGCGCGGGTCTGCAGGTTGATCATGAACGGGCCGCGCACCTGCATCGGTGAGAAACCGGAGTACACGCCGTAGGTCAGGCCGCGTTTTTCACGCACCTCGCTCATCAAACGGGTACCGAAGCCGCCGCCGCCAAGGATCTGGTTGCCCAGGGACAAGGCTGCGTAGTCCGGGTCGGCTCGGTCGATGCCCAATTGCGCAAACAGCAGGTGGGTTTGCTTGGACGGAAACTCGATACGGCTCAGGCCGGCTTTTGGCTCGGTCGGTTGAGCGATCTTGGCCATGGCCGGGCCTTTGGGCAGCGATGCCGACACTTTGGCCGTCATGGCCTCGGCTTCTGCACGGGTCAGGTCGCCCACCACTGCAATCACCGCGTTACCCGCCGCATAGGCCTTGGCGTGGAACGCCTGCAACTGCGCCAGCGTAATCTTCGGCACGCTCTCGGGGGTGCCTTCGCTCGGGTGGGCGTAAGGGTGGTCGCCGTACAGGCGCTTGAACAGCTCGATGCTCGCCAGCTTGCCGGGGTTCTGCTTCTGGTACTCGAAGCCGGCCAGGATCTGGTTCTTGATGCGTGCCAGGGAGTCTGCCGGGAAAGTCGGCTGGCCGATCACCTGGTTGAACAGTGACAGGGCGGCGTCGCGCTTGGCGCTGTCGCTCAGGCTGCGCAGGGTCAACAGCGCCATGTCGCGGTACGCGCCGTTGCCAAAGTCGGCCCCCAGGCCTTCGAAACCACTGGCGATCTGGCTGACATCCTTGCCCGGCACACCTTCGTTGAGCATGGCGTTGGTCATCAGCGCCAGGCCTGGCACGTCGCCATCCTGGCTGCTGCCGGCGGCAAACAGCAGGCGCATGTCGAACATCGGCAATTCGTGGGCTTCGACGAACAGCACCTTGGCGCCTTCGGCGGTGGTCCAGGTTTGTACGTCGAGCTTGCGGTTGGTCGGTGCCTTGCCATCCAGTTCCGCCAGGGACTGCAGGGTGCTGGCCGTTTGAGCCTTGTCCAGGGCCTGGCTGGCGACCGACTCGCTCGGGCGCAAAAAGTAAACGGCGCTGGCCGCCATCAGGGTGACGGCGATCAGGCCGGGCAGGATCAGGCGGCTGTTTTTGCGATCACTCATGAGCGGTCTCCTCTGGCAAAACATGGGCGACGCTCAGACGTTCGCGGGTGAAGTAGGTGCGCGCGGCTTTCTGGATATCTTCCGGCGTCACGCTTTGCAGGTCGGCCAATTCGGTGTCCATGAGCTTCCAGGACAGGCCGACCGTTTCCAGGGAGCCGATGGCCGTGGCCTGGCTGGTGATGGAATCACGCTGGTACACCAGGCCGGCAATGACCTGGGCACGGATGCGCTCCAGTTCTTCAGCGGTCGGCGGCTTGGCCTTCAACTCATCGAGCAGGCGCCACAGGCCGGCTTCGGCTTGGGCGACGGTTTTCTTCTTCTGCTGGTTCGGCGTGGCCGAGAGGGTAAACAGGCTGTCGCCACGGGTGTAGGCGTCGTAGTTGGTGGAAGCCGCGGACACAAGTTCCTCACCGCGCTCCAGTTGCTCGGAGATCCGTGCACTGTAGCCGCCGTCCAGCAGCGCCGAGATCAGGCGCAGGGCCTGCACCGAGCGTTTGTCTTCGGCGGTGGCCAGGCCAGGCACGTTGAAGCCCAGGAACACGCTTGGCAATTGGGTCTGCACGTGCAGGGTCAGCAGGCGCTCGCCGGGCTCGGCCAGTTCCATCGGGATTTTTGCCGGCGGCACGTCACGCTTGGGGATCGGGCCGAAGTAACGTTGGGCGAGGTTTTTCACCTCGTCCGGGGTCACGTCGCCGACCACCACCAGGGTGGCGTTGTTCGGCACGTACCAGGATTGGTACCAGTGGCGCAGTTCCTCGACCTTCATGCGGTCCAGGTCGGCCATCCAACCGATGGTCGGCGTGTGGTAGCCGCTGGCGGGGAAGGCCATGGCCTTGAAGCGCTCGAACGCTTTGGACATGGGGTTATCGTCGGTGCGCAGGCGGCGTTCTTCCTTGATTACTTCGATTTCACGGCTGAATTCGTCGGCCGGCAGGCGCAGGCTGGCCATGCGGTCGGCTTCCAGCTCAAAGGCCACACCCAGGCGATCACGGGCCAATACCTGGTAATACGCGGTGTAGTCGTCGCTGGTGAAGGCGTTTTCTTCGGCGCCCAGGTCGCGCAGGATCAGCGAGGCTTCGCCGGGGCCAACCTTGGCGCTGCCCTTGAACATCATGTGTTCCAGGGCGTGGGACAAACCGGTCTGGCCCGGGGTTTCGTAGCTTGAGCCAACCTTGTACCAGACCTGGGAAACCACCACCGGCGCGCGATGATCTTCGCGCACGACCACCTTGAGGCCGTTATCGAGGGTGAATTCATGGGTGGGTTGTGGATCGGCAGCCAAAGCTGAGAGAGGCAGACAAACTGTGCTGAACAGCAGGCCTGCGGCGCGGCGGGCTAGAGCATTCATTCGTTTTTAAACCTGTTGGGCTGCCCGCTTGGTCTTAGCGTCGGCGGGCGAGGAGGTGCTAGGATACTGATCCGACCTAGGGACGGCCACTGTGGCTGTCTTGTTGAGGCCCTATTTAGGCCTTACAAAATGTTGCGCATGAACGAGCTGGCTAAAAAACAGTCTGTTACGCATCGAATTTTATTTACCGAAGCGCCCCTTGGCGCGTCGCTACCTTGAGATAGCCGTCTCCATGTTTGGTTCCAACGACGACAAGAAGACCCCAGCTGCGGCTGGCGAGAAGAAAGGCCTGTTCGGATGGCTGCGCAAAAAGCCGCAGGAAACCGTCGTCGAACAGCCACAGGTTCACGCTGAACCCACCCCTGAACCCGTAATAGAAGCCGAACCGGTTGCCGAGACGCCAGTTCCGGTGGTGTTGCCGATGGCTGAGCCGGTGTTGCAGCCGGTCGTCGAGGCCGAGCCGGAACTTGAGCCTGCGCCTGAGCACAAGCCTTGGTTGGAACTGCCGGTGGCCGAAGAGCCTGTGGCGTTGGTGGAGGATGTTCAGGCCGAGCACGTCGTGCCGCCGATTCCTGCAGTGGTTGAGCCGGCGCCGGTAGAGGTTGTGGCTGAAGTTCCGCCCGTCGTTGAAGTGCCGGCACCGGTTGTTGCCGCACCTGCCGTCGTCGAGCCAGAGCCTGTCGTCGCCACCACCGAAACCAGCAAAACCGGGTTTTTTGCCCGTCTCAAGCAGGGCCTGAGCAAGACCAGCGCCAGTATTGGCGAAGGCATGGCCAGCCTGTTCCTGGGCAAGAAAGTCATTGATGACGAGCTGCTGGAAGACATCGAGACCCGCCTGCTCACCGCCGACGTGGGCGTCGAAGCCACCGCCGTGATCATCCAGAGCCTGACGCAGAAGGTCGCGCGCAAGCAGTTGACCGACGCCGACGCCCTGTACAAATCCCTGCAGGCTGAGCTGGCCGCCATGCTCAAGCCGGTTGAAGCGCCGCTGGTGATCACGCCGAAAAAGCCGTTCGTCATCCTCGTTGTAGGTGTAAACGGCGCTGGCAAGACCACCACCATCGGCAAACTGGCCAAGAAGCTGCAGGGGGAGGGCAAGAAAGTCATGCTCGCCGCCGGTGACACCTTCCGTGCCGCAGCCGTCGAGCAGTTGCAGGTGTGGGGCGAGCGCAACAAGATCCCGGTGATTGCCCAGCACACCGGTGCCGACTCTGCGTCGGTGATTTTCGATGCTGTGCAAGCCGCCAAGGCGCGCAACATCGATGTGCTGATCGCCGATACAGCCGGCCGCCTGCACACCAAAGACAATTTGATGGAAGAACTGAAGAAAGTGCGCCGCGTGATCGGCAAGCTTGACGCCGATGCACCCCACGAAGTCTTGCTGGTGCTCGACGCTGGTACCGGCCAGAACGCCATCAGCCAGGCCAAGCAATTCAACCAGACGGTGCAACTGACCGGCCTGGCATTGACTAAGCTCGACGGCACGGCCAAGGGCGGTGTGATTTTCGCCCTGGCCAAACAGTTCGGGTTACCGATTCGCTATATCGGCGTCGGTGAAGGCATCGACGACCTGCGCACCTTTGAAGCCGAACCCTTTGTACAGGCACTGTTTGCCGAGCGGGAGCGTTCATGATTCGATTCGAACAGGTCGGTAAACGCTATGCCAACGGGCATGTGGGCTTGCATGAGCTGAGCTTTCGAGTGCGTCGCGGCGAATTCTTGTTTGTCACCGGCCATTCGGGCGCGGGCAAAAGTACGCTGTTGCGCCTGTTGCTGGCCATGGAACGCCCGACCACCGGCAAGTTGCTGCTGGCGGGCCAGGACCTGGCTACCATCAGCAATGCGCAAATTCCATTCTTGCGCCGCCAGATCGGCGTAGTGTTCCAGAACCATCAGTTGCTGTTCGACCGTACGGTGTTCAACAACGTGGCCCTGCCGTTGCAGATACTGGGGCTGTCCAAGGCCGAGATCGTCAAGCGCGTGGACTCGGCCCTGGAGCGTGTAGCCTTGTCGGACAAGACCGACCTCTTCCCCGGCGACCTGTCCACCGGCCAGCAACAGCGTGTCGGTATCGCCCGCGCCATCGTCCATCGCCCGGCTTTGCTGCTGGCGGACGAACCCACCGGTAACCTCGACCCGCGCCTGGCGGCCGAGATCATGGGGGTGTTCGAAGATATCAACCGCCTGGGCACCAGCGTATTGATTGCCAGCCACGACCTGGCCCTGATTGCCCGTATGCGTCATCGCATGCTGACCCTGCAGCGCGGCCGCCTGATCGGCGATGGGGAGGCGGGCGTATGAGTGCTACACGCAGCCCTAAAGTATCCGAACGCGTGGCGCCGAAACCGGCCGACCCGCAACCGAAAAAGAAAAAACACGACGACGACGACGGCCCGGACTTCGGTACCCTGGTGCACGCCTGGATTGAAAGCCATCGCGCTAGCCTGCTGGACAGCCTGCGGCGCCTGGGCAAACAGCCGATCGGTAGTTTTTTCACTTGCCTGGTGATGGCGGTGGCCTTGAGCCTGCCGATGGGCTTGTCGCTGTTGCTTAATAATGTGGAGCGCCTGGGCGGTTCCTGGCAGCGGGCGGCGCAGATTTCGCTGTACCTGAACCTGGACACCAGCAGCAAGGAAGGCGAAGCGCTGCGTGACGACATCAAGAACATCCCGGGGGTAGCCGAGGCCGAGTACATCAGCCGCGACCAAGCCCTCGAAGAGTTCCAGCAGCAATCGGGCCTGGGCGAGGCGCTCAAGGAGCTGCCGCAGAACCCGCTGCCGGGCGTGGTGTTGGTAACGCCGAACGAGGTCGACAAGCCGGCGCTGGAGGCCCTGCGACAAAAACTCGCAGAGATGCCGAAGGTGCAACAGGCCCAACTTGATCTAGTCTGGGTAGAGCGCCTGGCCGCAATCCTCAAGCTGGGTGACCGCTTTGTGTTCGGCCTGACGGTGTTATTAGTGTCTGCATTACTTTTGGTGATAGGTAATACCATTCGTCTTCATATTGAAAACCGTCGCACCGAGATAGAAGTGATTAAACTGGTGGGCGGCACAGACAGCTATGTGCGTCGGCCTTTCCTGTACATGGGCGCGCTGTATGGCTTGGGTGCGGGGATCTTGTCCTGGGGCGTACTGGCGTTTGGCCTGGATTGGTTGAACGACGCGGTTGTTGGCCTGGCCGGGCTCTACGGCAGTGATTTCGCGCTGGCCGGTGTGCCGGTAGCCGATGGTCTGAGTCTCTTGCTTGGCGCGGTGTTGTTGGGGTATATCGGTGCGTGGATTGCGGTGGCACGGCATTTACGTGAGCTGGCGCCGAAGTAGTTAATGCCAGATTAATGTGGTTTCGTTTGTATTGACCGTATCAGCGGTTTAGGGAACTTGTCCTACGGTTCCCAGGTCAATTTTCGCAGTGCTGAACTGCACGAGTTATGTGAGTCGGAGGTTTTTTCGTATGACCACTTCTTTGCAACCTGCTTATGCCTTGGTCCCGGGTGCGAACCTGGAGGCTTATGTGCACACGGTCAACAGCATTCCATTGCTGACGCCCGAGCAGGAGCGTGAACTGGCCGAGAGTCTCTACTATGAGCAGGATTTGGGGGCGGCTCGGCAGATGGTGCTCGCCCACCTGCGTTTTGTCGTACATATCGCCCGTAGCTATAGCGGCTACGGTCTGGCCCAGGCCGACCTGATTCAGGAAGGCAACGTAGGCCTGATGAAGGCTGTAAAGCGCTTCAACCCTGAAATGGGCGTGCGCCTGGTGTCGTTTGCCGTGCACTGGATCAAGGCGGAAATCCACGAGTTCATCCTGCGCAACTGGCGCATCGTGAAAGTGGCCACCACCAAGGCCCAGCGCAAGCTGTTCTTCAACCTGCGCAGCCAGAAAAAACGCCTGGCGTGGCTGAACAACGAAGAAGTCCACCGCGTGGCCGAAAGCCTCGGTGTGGAGCCGCGTGAAGTGCGCGAGATGGAAAGCCGCCTGACCGGCCATGACATGGCCTTCGACCCAGCC
Source organism: Pseudomonas sp. PA-7-1E (assembly GCF_021605325.1). Taxonomy (NCBI): domain Bacteria; kingdom Pseudomonadati; phylum Pseudomonadota; class Gammaproteobacteria; order Pseudomonadales; family Pseudomonadaceae; genus Pseudomonas; species Pseudomonas sp. PA-7-1E. The sequence continues at coordinate 67,971 of NZ_WKFA01000005.1, read as the reverse complement.
GCCGAAGCGGATGACGACAGCGCCTTCCAATCGCCGGCCAACTACCTGGAAGACCACCGGTACGACCCGGCGCGTCAACTGGAAGACGCCGACTGGAGCGACAACTCCAACCACAACCTGCACGAAGCGCTGGAAGTGCTGGACGACCGCAGTCGTGACATCCTCTACCAGCGTTGGCTGGCAGAAGAAAAGGCCACGCTGCACGACCTGGCGCAGAAGTACAACGTGTCGGCCGAGCGGATTCGTCAGCTTGAGAAAAGCGCGATGAACAAGCTGAAGTTGTCGATCGCCGCTTAAAATGCAGCGAACAAAAAATGCCCCGGTCGAAAGACCGGGGCATTTTTGTTTGTGTTCGAAAAGTCTCAAGCCCAACTCGGTTTAATGTGGGAGCTGGCTTGCCTGCGATGAGGCCGTGTCAGCTGAAGCATGGGTTACTGACCCACCGCTATCGCAGGCAAGCCAGCTCCCACAGGTCCCATATTGTGTCAGTCGGACCAGGGTGCCTTTCGAGAGTTGTTCAGCTCCATCAGGTAACCATCCCCGCCCAATTGGCTCATCTGCTGGCGAATCCACGCCGCCCGCCGTGCCACATAAGCCGTCGGATGGCTGGCACTCCACACTCTAGGATTGGGCAATACCGCCGCCAGGTAGCTGGCCTGCTGCCGCGAAAGGCCCTTGGCGCTCACGCCAAAATGGTGCCGCGCCGCTGCCTCTGCGCCAAACACACCTTCATCCCATTCCACGCTGTTGAGGTACACCTCAAGAATCCGCTGCTTGGGCCACAACACCTCGATCAAACCGGTAAACCACGCCTCCAGGCCTTTGCGCAAATAGCTGCGGCCGGCCCACAGGAACAGGTTTTTCGACACCTGCTGGCTCAGGGTGCTGGCACCGCGAATCGAGCCGCCGCGTTCGTTGTGCAGAATCGCCGCCTGGATCGCGCCGAAATCAAAACCCCAATGTTGTGGGAAGCGCTGGTCTTCACCGGCCATCACCGCCACTTTCAGGTCATCGGATATTTCATCCCATGGCACCCAGCTGCGTTGCAGGTCGATAGGCTCACCGTCGACCCAGGACTCGACCTTGCGCTCCACCATCAGCGCAGTGAACGGTGGCGGCACCACACGAAACAGCAGCACCAGCAACACACTGCCGATGGCAAACCATTTCACGACGTTGAGAGAGCGTTTGAAGAGGACACGCAGCATAGAGATGGCTTGGCCGAACCCGTTGAGCGGGCCATTATACAGACCCTGCCCGATGAGTCTGACTGGAGTTCCCCATGCTGCGTAGCTTTCTGATGCTGGCTGCCTTTTTCGGCTTTACCGGTGTCGCCCTGGGCGCGTTCGCCGCCCACGGCCTGAAAAACCGCCTGAGCACCGACTACCTGGCGATCTTTCATACTGGTGTGACCTACCAGTTGGTGCATGCCCTGGCACTGTTCGGCGTGGCCTTGCTGGCGGCGCATATTCCGGGCCGGCTGGTCACTTGGGCGGGTATTTCGTTTACCGTCGGTATCCTGCTGTTCTCGGGCAGCCTGTATGTGCTGACGATGACCGGCATCAGTAAACTGGGGATCATCACGCCGTTTGGCGGGCTGGCGTTCCTGCTCGGCTGGTTCTTCCTGGGCCTGGCGGCGTGGCGTTTGCAGCTTTGACCGCTTGACGCTTGGAGCTGACCTTCAGGTTCCAATCGCGCTAGAATGCGGGCCCCTAAAAACGATGGCGGCCCGTGGCATGCGCATTCAGTTGAACGGCGAACCCTTTGAACTGCCCGACGGCGAAACCGTTGCGGCCCTGCTGACCCGTCTGGACCTGACCGGGCGTCGCGTCGCAGTGGAGCTCAACCTGGATATCGTCCCGCGTAGCCAGCACGCCGAGACTGCGCTCACCGAAGGTGACCAGATCGAAGTGGTCCACGCCATCGGCGGCGGCTAGCCCGCCACGGCCGTAACGCATTCTGCAGAACCTCATCCAACCAGAGGATTTCCCATGAGCATCGTTCGTAGCGACAAGCCTTTCGTCCTGGCCGGTCGTACCTACCAGTCCCGTCTGCTGGTCGGCACCGGCAAGTACCGCGACATGGAAGAAACCCGCCTGGCCATCGAAGCCTCGGGTGCCGAGATCGTCACCTTCGCCGTACGCCGCACCAACCTCGGCCAGATCGAGGGCGAGCCGAACCTGCTCGAAGTGCTGTCGCCGGAGCGCTACACCTTTCTGCCGAACACCGCCGGTTGCTACGACGCCATCGAAGCCGTGCGCACCTGCCGCCTGGCCCGTGAGCTGCTCGACGGCCACAACCTGGTGAAGCTGGAAGTGCTGGCCGACCAGAAAACCCTGTTCCCCAATGTGATCGAAACCCTCAAGGCCGCCGAAACCCTGGTCAAGGAAGGTTTCGACGTGATGGTCTACACCAGCGATGACCCGATCATCGCGCGCCAACTGGCAGAAATCGGCTGCATCGCGGTGATGCCGCTGGCCGGTCTGATCGGTTCCGGCCTGGGGATCTGCAATCCGTATAACCTGCAGATCATCCTCGAAGAAGCCAGGATTCCAGTACTGGTGGATGCGGGCGTGGGCACAGCCTCCGACGCGACCATCGCCATGGAGCTGGGCTGCGACGCCGTATTGATGAACTCGGCCATTGCCCATGCCCAGCAACCAATCATGATGGCCCAAGCCATGAACCACGCCATCGTCGCGGGCCGCCTGGCCTACCTCGCCGGGCGCATGCCGAAAAAACTCTATGCCAGCGCCTCTTCGCCGCTGGATGGTCTGATCAAGTAAGAGCTATTGATGACTGAATCAAACGAAACGCCGAACACCGTGGAAGAAGGCGACGAGTCCAAGCACCGCCGCATCAAGAGTTTTGTGATGCGCGCCGGCCGCATGACCGAAGGCCAACAAAAGGGCCTGGAACAGGGCACGCCGCTGTTCGTCTTGCCCCTGGCCGACGCGCCGGTGGACTATGACCAAGTGTTCGGCCGTTCAGCCCCACGCTCCCTGGAAATCGGTTTCGGCATGGGTCATTCCCTGCTGGAAATGGCCGCAGCCGCGCCGGAGCAGGATTTCATCGGTGTGGAAGTGCACCGCCCAGGCGTCGGCGCATTGCTCAACGGTGTGTTGACCCAAGGCCTGAAAAACCTGCGGGTCTACGACTGCGATGCGATTGAAGTGCTCAACCGCTGCATCGCCGACAACAGCCTCGACCGCCTGATGCTGTTCTTCCCCGACCCATGGCACAAGGCCCGTCACCACAAGCGCCGCATCGTCCAGGCGTCCTTCGCGGAACTGGTGCGCAGCAAGCTGAAAGTGGGCGGCATCCTGCACATGGCCACCGACTGGGAACCGTACGCGGAATACATGCTGGAAGTGATGAACGTCGCCCCCGGCTACCGCAACCTGGCCGAAGACGGCAAATGTGTGCCACGCCCGGCCGAGCGGCCGATCACCAAGTTCGAACGCCGTGGCGAGCGATTGGGGCATGGGGTGTGGGATTTGAAATTCGAGAAGCTGGCTTAAACAGTCATCAGCTTGAAACGCAATCAAATGTGGGAACTGGCTTGCCTGCGATAGCATCACCTCGGTATCACTGATACACCGAGGTGTCTGTATCGCAGGCAAGCCAGCTCCCACATTTGTTTTGTAGTGCCTGCTGAGTCAGCGGCGGTCTGCTACCACGCCAATCAACACCAGCACCACGATCAACACCGGCGCCAGGCTGTAGTTATTGAACTGGCTCAACCCTCGCACAATCCACGGCGTGGCGTAGATCAACGCCGCACCGCTGCCGATCAGGCACAGCAGGGCCATCAAGGGTACGCGCAAGGCGCCGGCGATGCTGCCCAGGCGCGCTTCGACCCAGCCCTTGATGTCGGCGCCGAACAGCACCAGCAAACAGCCCACAAGGGCCAACGAGATTTCCGACAGGTTGCTACGGCTCCAGCGGGATACGGTGGCGAGCAGGTCGAGTACCAGATCCATTCGATTTCCTTAAGAGCTATCAGCTCAAAAACTTCTGCAACAGGTCATTGAGAAAGAGTTGCCCGCGGTCGGTGGCCGCCAGGCGTGACGGTTCGACCTGCATTAATCCACTTTGTTCTGCGTCGCGGCGGCCTTCATCGAGGCTCGCCAGATCGAGGCCGGTGCGCTCGGCGTAGAGCTTGGCATCAACCCCTTCGGTGAGGCGCAGCGCGTTCATCAGAAACTCGAACGGCAGTTCATCGTTGGTCAGTTCTTTCGCGCCGGCCTGGAAGCTTTTGGCCGGGTTGAGGTAGTCCTTTGGTGCACGGGTTTTCCAGGTGCGGATAATGCGCCCGTCCGGGTGGCTGAGCTTGCCGTGGGCCCCGGCGCCGATGCCGATAAAGTCGCCAAAACTCCAGTAATTGAGGTTATGCCGCGCCGGCCGCCCCGGTTGGGCGTAGGCCGAGACTTCATATTGTGCGTAACCGTGTTCGGCGAGCAGTGCCTGGCCGGCTTCCTGGATATCCCACAGCGTGTCGTCTTCCGGAAGCGCGGGCGGCTGGTTCCAGAACACGGTGTTGGGTTCCAGGGTCAGTTGGTACCAGGACAGGTGCGTCGGCTTGAGTGCAATGGCCTGGCGCAGGTCGCCCAAGGCGTCCTCCAGGGACTGGTTGGGCAGGCCGTGCATCAAGTCCAGGTTGAAGTTGTCGAACCCGGCCTGGCGCGCCATACCGGCTGCGCGCACGGCTTCATCGCCATTGTGGATGCGGCCCAGGGCTTCAAGCTTCTCTTGCTGGAAGCTCTGGATGCCGATGGACAGGCGATTGATCCCCAGTTTGCGGTACGCCACGAACTTCTCTTGTTCGAACGTCCCTGGGTTGGCTTCCAGGGTGATCTCGATATCGTCAGCAAACGGGATACGCGCTTGAACGCCCTTGAGCAGGCGGCCCAGTGCAGCCGCGCTAAACAGGCTGGGCGTGCCGCCGCCAAAGAAGATCGAACTCAGCTTGCGGCCATATACGGCGTGCAGGTCTTGGTCCAGGTCGGCCAGCAGGGCATCCACATACTCTTCTTCCGGCAGCACTTTGCTCGCGGTGTGGGAGTTGAAGTCGCAATACGGGCATTTGCGCACACACCACGGGATATGGATGTACAGCGCCAGGGGCGGCAGATGGGGCAGGGCCGCCCGTGGTGTTTGCGCGCCACCGTGGATCAGCGGCTGCGCAGAGGTGTTCTGGGTCATTTCAAACCCAGGCGCTGGCGCAGCAACGCCATGGCGCGGGCGCGGTGGCTGATCTGATTTTTGTCGGCCGGGCTCAGTTCAGCGCTGGAGACATTGCGCTCCGGCACCCAGAACAGCGGGTCATAGCCAAAGCCATGTTCACCGCTGGCCGCGTGCAGGATGCGCCCGTGCCACAAGCCTTCGCACAGAATCGGCAGCGGGTCGTCGGCATGCCGTACCAGGGCCAACACGCAGACGAACTGCGCACCACGCTCGGCCTCCGGCACGTCTTTGAGGGCGTCGAGCAGCTTGGCGTTGTTGGCTGCATCGCCCTGGCCGTCGGCGTAACGGGCCGAGTAAATACCAGGGGCGCCGCCGAGGAAATCCACGGCCAGGCCCGAATCATCCGCCAGGGCCGGCAGGCCGGAGATGCGTGCCGCGTTGCGCGCCTTGAGGATGGCGTTTTCAACGAACGACAGGCCGGTTTCTTCCGGTTCGACCTGGCTGAACTCGCCAATCGAACGCAGTTGCACGGACTCACCGAGCATGGCCTGCAGTTCTTTGAGTTTGCCGGCGTTATGGCTGGCCAGTACGAGTTGAGTAAGGTTCATCATTCGGCCGGGAACAGTTCTTGGTTGAATTGGAAACCATGGGCCTTGCCACCGGTTTCAACGTTAATGGTAAACGTCTTGTATTCACGCTGGGTCACCGAGTAGGGCGCCAGATAGCTGATGCCGCCTTTCTCTTCGATTTGCTTGAAGGTCAGGATCTCGCTCTTGCCGCCCAGGTCCTTGATGGTGCCCGTCACTTGGGCCGCGACCGGGGCCACGCCCTTGATCACGGTCACATTGATCAGGCCCTTCTCTTTGCTGCGCACCACGCCAACATTCTGTGCGGTCTCCGGTGGCAAGAAGCTGGAGGTGAAGGTGTTGTAATGAACGGTGATATCGCCAAAGTCTTTTTTGCGATTAGCGTCGATAGTGTCGGCGGCCATGGCGCTGGCGCCCAGGCATGCGGTCAATAGAAAAATAGCCAAACGACTCATGAACGTCCCTCTTGAAGATGATTAGACGGCAACTTTGTGGTCGGTCAGGCCAGGACTGCTGACCCGGTAGATACCAATTTCGCCCAACAGGTTGGGCCATAGCTTACTCGCCCAGCCGTGGCGGTGCTGTTGATCGACGGCAAGGCGGTTGATCACCTTGGCTTCACGTTCGCCACACAGGGCTTCGAAGTCTTCGAAGGTGCAAAAGTGGATGTTCGGCGTGTTGTACCAAGTGTACGGCAGGAAGTCGGAGACCGGCATGCGCCCCTTGGTGGCCAGGTACCAGCGGCAGCGCCAGTGGCCAAAGTTGGGGAAGGTGATGATGCATTGGCGGCCCACGCGCAGCATTTCGTCAAGGATGCGGTCCGGGTAGTGCACCGCTTGGAGGGCTTGGGTCATCACCACGATATCGAAGCTGTTGCTGGCAAAGTTGCCCAAGCCCTTGTCCAGGTCCTGCTCGATCACGTTGATGCCCTTGGCCACGCATTGGGCGATGTTGTCCGGGTCGTTTTCCAGGCCGTAGCCGGTGACTTGCTTGTGGTCGCGCAGCCAGCTCAGCAGTTCGCCGTCGCCGCAGCCCAGGTCGAGCACGCGGCTGCCGGCGGGGATCCAGTCTTGGATGATTTCCAGGTCGGCTCTCATGGCGTTCTCACAAGCGAAATACGGTTCATGTAGTTACTGAACGCCTGCAGGTAGCGTGGGATCGGAATCAGGAAGGCGTCGTGGCCTTGCGGTGCATCGATCTCCAGGTAGCAGACGTCTTTCTTGGCGGCCATCAGGGCATCCACCAGCTCACGGGAGCGCGCTGGCGAAAAGCGCCAGTCGGTGGTGAACGACATCACGCAGAACTTGGCCGTGGCGTGCTCGAAGGTTTTCGCCAGGTCGTCATCGTGATTGGCGGCCGGGTCGAAGTAGTCCAGGGCCTTGGTCATCAACAGGTAGGTATTGGCGTCGAAACGCCCCGAGAACTCCTCGCCCTGGTAACGCAGGTAGCTTTCCACCTGGAATTCGACGCTGTGGAAGTCGTAGTTGAGCTTCTCGCTCTTGAGGCCCCGGCCGAATTTCTCGCCCATGGAGTCGTCGGACAGGTAGGTAATGTGGCCGACCATCCGCGCCAGCATCAAGCCGCGCTTGGGGATCACGCCTGCTTCCTGGAACGAACCGCCGTGGAACTCGGGATCGGTGAGGATTGCCTGGCGCGCCACTTCGTTGAAGGCGATGTTCTGCGCTGACAACTTGGGCGCCGAGGCGATAGCCAGGCAATGGCGCACACGGTCCGGGTAAGTGATGGTCCATTGCAGGGCCTGCATGCCGCCCAGGCTGCCGCCAATCACGGCGGCCCACTGGCTGATGCCCAACAGGTCGGCGAGGCGTGCCTGGCTGTGCACCCAGTCCTCTACCGTCAGCACCGGGAAGTCGGCGCCGAACGGCTTGCCGGTTTCCGGGTTGAGGCTGCTGGGGCCGGTGGAGCCGTTGCAGCCGCCGAGGTTGTTCAGGCTGACCACAAAGAACTTGTTGGTGTCGATGGGCTTGCCGGGGCCGATGCAACTGTCCCACCAGCCGGGCTTGCGGTCGTCAACGCTATGGAAGCCGGCGGCGTGATGATGGCCGGATAAGGCATGGCAGATCAGCACGGCGTTGCTCGCCGTGGCGTTCAGTTGGCCATAGGTTTCGTAGATCAGGTCGTAGGCCGGCAACGAACGGCCGCAGGCCAGGGCCAGCGGTTCGCTGAAGTGCGCCACTTGTGGCACGACCAGTCCAACAGAATCGGGGGGGAAGGCAGCTGGCATCGACCCTGCTCTCGTTTAAATGAGGCGTAAGTCTAAAGAGCGGGGACCCTAGCGGCAAGCAATGGTCGGGGGTTAGCGTGATCGTTCCCACGCTCCGCGTTTGATCGTTCCCATGCTCCGCGTGGGAATGCCTCTTGGGACGCTCTGCGTCCCGTCCTTGTGACGCGGAGCATCACGGGCTGCATTCCCACGCAGAGCGTGGGAACGATCTATTGGTCAGATCAGGCCAAACAACTCTTTTGGCATGTAGGCAAAGTACGCCAGGCGTGGAATCACCCAGCTCTGCAGCAGCTGAATCACGATAAACGCAAAGATCGGCGAGATATCCAGGCCACCCAGGTTCGGGATCAGGCGACGGAAGGGTGCCAGCACCGGTTCGGTGATCTGAGCCACCAATTCGGCGCCCGGGCTACGGCTGCCTGGCGCGACCCACGAAAGAATCACGCTGATGATCATCGACCAGAAAATGATCTTCAGGAACAGCGAGAAAATACCGATCAGGCCCCATGGCAACAGCAGCACGGTGAAGGCCTGGTAGCCATTGAGCATCAGGATCACCACGAACAGCAAAATCTGCAGCAACAGCGCCAGCACCAGCGACGACATGTCCAGGCCGAACAGGCTCGGGATCACCCGGCGCAGCGGCTTGAGCAGCGGTTGGGTGGCCTTCACCACGAATTGGCACAGCGGGTTGTAGAAGTTCGCACGCACCAGTTGCAGGATAAAGCGCATCAGCACGATCAGCAGGTACAGGCTGCCCAGGGTCTGGATGATGAAAATGGCAGCGTCATTGATTCCGAGCATGTTTGATTACCTTGGTAAGGGACGACTATTTGCCCAGTTGCTCAGCCATCTCGGCTGAACGATGTGCGGCGGCACCCAGTGCTGTTTCCACCAGGGCTTCAAAACCCCCGGCCTGGAACGACTCGATAGCCGCTTGTGTGGTACCACCTGGCGAGGTGACGCGACGGCGCAGTTCGGCGGCATCCACCTCGCTGCCGACCGCCATTTTCGCGGCGCCCAGGGCGGTTTGTTCCGCCAGTTGCTCGGCCACGTCGTGGGGCAGGCCCAGCTTGACGCCGGCGGCCGTCATGGCCTCGATCAACAGGAAGAAATAGGCCGGGCCGCTGCCGGAGACGGCGGTGACCGCGTCCAGTTGCTGTTCCTGCTCGAGCCACACGACGATGCCCACCGCAGACAGCAGTTCCTGGGCCTGGTCACGTTGCTGCGCGGTGACTTCGCCAGTGGCATACAAACCGCTGACGCCCTGGCGCAGCAGCGCCGGGGTGTTGGGCATGCAGCGCACGATGGGCTGGGCGCCGAGCCAGTTGGTCATGCTGGCGCAGGTGATGCCAGCGGCAATCGACACCACCAGTTGGTGAGGTTGCAGGCTCGGGCGCAGGCTCTCGCACACGGCCTTCATGGCCTGGGGCTTGACCGCCAGCACGATCACATCGACGCCGTGGATGGCCTCGGCGTTATCGGCGAAGGTCTGGATACCGTGTTCGGCGCTGACGCGCTCGCGGGTCTCGGCGCCCGGGTCGCTGGCGTGGATCTGCGCGGCGTCCAGGCCCTTGGCCCGCAGGCCACCGATCAGGCTGGCCGCCATGTTACCGGCGCCGATAAAGGCAATACGCGTGTTGCTCATGACAGGTCCTTATTTTCGAGGGATGTCAGCCATTTCACGGCTGGCCGTAGTCGCGGGCGCCAAACAGGGCGGTACCGATCCGCACCCAGGTGGCGCCTTGGGCAATGGCCGACTCAAGGTCATGGCTCATGCCCATGGAAAGTGTGTCCAGCGGCAGGTTCAAGCTGGCTTGCAGGTCGCGCACTGTGGCAAACGCCGCATCCTGCTCCGCCCGGTCTTCAGTCGGCTCGGGAATTGCCATCAAACCCCGCAGCTTCAAGCGCGGCAGGGCGCTGATCGCCGTGGCCAGGGCCGGCAGGTCGGCGGGTGTGCAGCCGGACTTGCTGGCTTCGCCACTGACATTGACCTGAATGCAGATATTGAGCGGCGGCAGGTCGGTCGGGCGTTGTTCGGACAGGCGTTGTGCGATTTTCAGGCGGTCCACGGAATGCACCCAAGCGAAGTTCTCGGCGATGGCGCGAGTCTTGTTCGATTGAATGGGGCCGATGAAGTGCCAACTCAAGGGCAGGTCGGTCAAATCCGCCTGTTTGCCCAAGGCTTCCTGCAGGTAGTTTTCCCCAAAGTCGTGCAGCCCGGCGGCATAGGCGTCGCGTACCGCCTGCGCGGGTTTGGTCTTGCTCACGGCCAGCAGGTGGATGCTGCTTGCGTCACGTTGCACGGCGGCGGCTGCGGCGCGGATGCGCTGGATAACCAGGCCGATGTTGTCTGCTATCGTCGACATTCAAGATGCGCCCGTGGATATGGAGTCCGCGGCATTCTACTGGAAATGGAAAGCCCTATGGATATCACGCAATTGCTGACGGCCAGCGTAAGCCGAGGCGCCTCAGACCTGCATCTGTCAGCCGGCCTGGCACCGATGCTGCGCATTGATGGCGAGGTTTGGCCGCTGGATGGGCCAGCGCTGAACGCTACCCAAGTGGTCGACTTATTGAGCCCTTTGCTGAATAAACATCAACAAAAGGATTTCGAAACATCTCTTGAAACGGATTTTGCCTTCGAATTGCCAGGCGTCGCCCGGTTCCGGGCGAACGTGTTCCGCCAGGATCGCGGCGTGGGTGCGGTGTTCCGGGCTATTGCGACTGAGGTCCAAAGCCTGGAGGACCTGGGACTGGGCGAGGTGTTCCAGCGTATCGCCCGCCTTCCTCGCGGCCTGGTGCTGGTGACCGGGCCCACCGGCTCGGGCAAGTCTACGACCCTGGCGGCGATGATCGACGACCTCAACCGGCATCGACGCCAGCATATCCTTACGCTGGAAGACCCCATCGAGTTTATCCACCGGCCGAAACTGGCGCTGGTCAACCAGCGCCAGGTGCATCGCGACACCCACAGTTTCTCGGTGGCCCTGCGTTCAGCCCTGCGAGAAGACCCGGATGTGATCCTGGTGGGTGAATTGCGCGATCTGGAAACCATCCGCCTTGCGCTGACGGCGGCAGAGACCGGGCACCTGGTGTTCGGCACCCTGCACACCTCGTCGGCGGCAAAGACAGTGGACCGGCTGGTAGATGTCTTCCCTGCCGGGGAGAAGGCCATGGTCCGCTCGATGCTGTCGGAGTCGTTGCAAGCGGTGGTGTCTCAGGTGCTGGTGAAGAAGGTGGGCGGTGGGCGCGTGGCCGCTCATGAAATCATGCTGGGCACCCCGGCGATTCGTAACTTGATTCGCGAAGACAAGGTGGCGCAGATGGTTTCGGCTATTCAGACCGGTGGTGCGTTGGGGATGAAGACCCTGGATATGAGTTTGAAGGCGTTGGTGGGCGTAGGAGTGATTAGCCGGGAAGAAGCGCGGGAGAAGGCGAGGGTGCCGGCAGATATCTAAAGCGCACAGATACACAATGTGGGAGCTGGCTTGCCTGCGATAGCGGACTGTCAGGCACTCTCTCTGCCAACTGACACACCGTCATCGCAGGCAAGCCAGCTCCCACATTTGATTGCATTTCAAAGGGGGAGCTTCAGTGGTGCCTGGCTTAGCGCTGCACGATCCGCAGGTTGCTGTTCTGCTCTTTAGGCAGTACCCGCTTGGCAATCACGTAGTTCTTGTCCCAGAACGGCTTTTTCAGCGTGTCGATGCTCACCGACTTGCCACGGCGCGGTGCGTGAATAAAGCGGTCATTGCCCAGGTAGATGGCAACGTGGTTCACCTGGCGGCTCTTCAACTTGAAGAACAACAGATCGCCCGGCTTCAGGTCTTTGCGATCAACCTTCAACCCATGGCCGGCGGCCATGGCGTTGGAGGTGCGTGGCAGGTCCACCGCTTTTACATCGTTAAATGCATATTTCACCAGGCCGCTGCAGTCGAACCCTTTACTTGGGCTGCTGCCGCCCCAACGATAAGGTGTACCGAGCACGTTGACGGCACGACTCAAGACGTTGCTGCTTTGCTTGGTGTTCACGGCCAGTTGGGTGGAAAGCGCTTTGCCGTGGGCCTTGCTCAGTTGAGTCGGGCGGCTGACGGTCGGCTTTGCCGATTTGGCAGTGCTGGGCGTGCTATGGACTTTAGGGGTGAAACCGTTAACGTTCGGAAGTCGTTGCTCACGATTGGTGGCGTGGGCGGCCAATGGCATTAATAGGCAAATGGTTAGCCATGTCTTGAAAAATGGTCGCATTAGGCGTGGCTCTTATGGGTTTGCGCGCAACTTTATAACAGCTTTTTGTGCTGTTCTCAGCCCGTTTGTCGACTGAACCTTGGGGTCAAATTCAGGAAAAACGCGACGATTCGCCGCAATTGTCCTACACAAGTCAGGCGCTACAAGGCTTTGAGGGCAGGACGATACCATTTGCCGTACGTCGGGCGCCCGTAAAAAAGTCACAAAGAAAATGAAAAAATTTATCTATCGAAGCAAAAGAGGTCCTTCATGAACACCTATCAACAGGTTGCTCAGCAGCAAGACACCCACAGCAAGGCGATTGGTTACCTGCTGTGGATTTTCGGTTTTACCGGGGCTCATCGCTTTTATTACGGCAAGCCTGTGACGGGCACGATCTGGTTTTTCACCTTCGGCTTGTTCGGCATTGGCTGGTTGATCGACTTGTTCCTGATCCCGGCCATGGACCGTGAAGCCGACCTGCGATTTACCGCAGGGCCGATTGAATACAGCGTGGCGTGGATTCTGTTGGCGTTCCTGGGGGTGTTTGGTGTGCACCGTATGTATCAGGGCAAATGGATCACCGGCCTGATCTACCTGCTGACCGGCGGTTTGTTCCTGATCGGGGTGCTGTATGACTTCTGGACGCTGAACACGCAGGTCTCGATCCGCAATGCCGAGCGCAACAGCGGGCGCTGAGCACTGATCGTTCCCACGCAGAGCGTGGGAACGAGCTTGCGCGTCAAGCCTGGTAGCTGATCCGCCCATCCATCAAGGTATACCGCACCGTCGCCGGCAGGCTGTGGCCGATGAACGGGCAGTTTTCGCCCTTGGACAACCAACGCTCACCAGCCACCGTCGAGCTTGCCAGGTCGAACAGCACCAGGTCCGCCGGTGAACCCACCGCCAACTGGCCCGCCGGCAAGCGCAGGGCCTCGGCCGGGCCGGCGCTCAGGCGTGCCAGCAGTGTCGGCAGGTCCAGCAAGCCGTCTTCCACCAGCGTCATCGCCAGTGGCAACAACAACTCCACGCTGCTGATGCCTGGCTCGGTCGCGCCAAACGGTGCCAGCTTGGCGTCTCGCTCGTGAGGTTGGTGATGGCTGGAAATCGCCGACACCACACCCGACTTCACCGCCGCACGCAAACCGTCACGGTCAGCCTTGGTGCGCAGCGGGGGATGTACGTGGTACAGGCTGGAGAAGTCGATCAGCGCCTCATCCGTCAGGATCAGTTGGTACAGGGCGACATCCGCGGTGACCCGCAAGCCACGGGCCTGGGCCTGGGCGATCAGAGCCACGCCCCGGGCGCTGGTCAACTGGCTGAAATGCGCACGCACGCCGCTTTGTTCCACCAGCAACAGGTCACGAGCGAGAGCCACGGTTTCTGCTGTTTCCGGAATGCCCGGCAGGCCGAGGAAGCTGGCCACTGCGCCTTCGTGGGCCAGGCCGCCTTCGGCCAGGTCGCGGTCCTGGGAATGGAAGATCACCGTCAAGTCGAAGGTGGCCGCGTATTCCAGGGCGCGGCACAAGGTGCGCGTGCTGCGAAAGCTTTCCAGGCCGTTGCCGAAGGCCACGCAACCGGCGTCACGCAGAGCGATCAATTCGGCGAGTTGTTCGCCATCCAGGCCCTTGCTCAAGGCACCAATGGGAAACACTTTGCAGTTGCCGGCTTCGCGGGCGCGGTCGAGGATCAGCTCGGTCACGGCCGACGTGTCCAGCACCGGCTTGGTGTTGGGCGGGCAACACAGGCTGGTCACGCCACCGGCTGCCGCGGCCTGGGTTTCGCTGGCGATATTGCCTTTGCGGCTGTAGCCCGGTTCACGCAGGGCGACATTCAGGTCCACCAGCCCAGGCGCGGCCACCAGGCCCTTGGCATCGATGCTCTGGCCGGCGTTGAAGCCTGCGGGGGCGGCGCCCATGGCGACGATCTTGCCGGCGTCCAGGTGTAGATCGGTAACTTGGTCCAGGCCACTGGCCGGGTCGATGACCCGGGCGCCGAGAATGCTGAGCTTCACTGGGCCTGCTCCTGCTCGAATTGACGTTGCGCGGTTTGCCCGCTCATGGCCATGGACAGCACGGCCATGCGCACGGCGATGCCGTAGGTCACTTGGTTGAGAATCACCGACTGCGGGCCATCGGCCACCGCCGACTCAATTTCCACGCCGCGGTTGATCGGCCCCGGGTGCATCACGATTGCATCCGGCTTGGCCATGGCCAGGCGTGCGGTGGTCAGGCCGAACAGGCGGTAGAACTCACCTTCGCTGGGCAACAAGCCCCCGGCCATGCGCTCGCGTTGCAGGCGCAGCATGATCACTACGTCCACATCCTTGAGGCCCTCGGCCATGTCGGTGTAGACCTTCACGCCATACTGTTCGATGCCGATTGGCAACAGGGTCTTGGGCGCGATCACGCGGATATCCGGGCAACCCAGGGCCTTGAGAGCCAGCATGTTCGAACGTGCAACCCGCGAATGCAGGATGTCGCCGACGATGGCTACCGAGAGGTTTTCAAAGCTGCCCTTGTGCCGACGAATGGTGAGCATGTCGAGCATGCCCTGGGTCGGGTGCGCGTGACGGCCGTCGCCGCCATTGATGATCGCCACGTTCGGGCACACATGCTCGGCGATGAAATGCGCAGCGCCGGAGTCGCCGTGGCGTACCACGAACATGTCGGCTGCCATGGCTTCCAGGTTGCGCAGGGTATCGAGCAGGGTTTCGCCCTTGCTCGCCGACGAGGTGGACACGTTCAACGTGATCACATCGGCCGACAGCCGCTGGGCCGCCAGTTCAAAGGTGGTGCGGGTGCGGGTGGAGTTCTCGAAGAACACGTTGCAGATGGTTTTACCGCGCAACAGCGGGACTTTCTTCACTGCCCGGCCACCGACTTCCAGGAACGAATCGGCGGTGTCGAGGATTTCGGTGAGCAGTTCGCGGGGCAAACCGTCGAGGGACAAGAAGTGTTGCAACTGGCCCTGAGCATTGAGCTGCAGCGGGCGCTTGGCATCTAGAGGCGTCATCGCGGGGACTCTTTACAAGGCGGTTTAAAGGGCAAGGTCTTGCAGTTCGAGTTCGAGCGGCGTGGGACCGGACAATTTTACCCGCTGCTGGGGGGCAAGCGACAGGGTCGCGCCTACGACGTCCGGGCTGATCGGCAGTTCGCCGGCATCCAGGTCCAGCAGGCACACCAGGGTCACGCTGGCCGGGCGGCCATAGTCGAACAGTTCGTTCATGGCGGCGCGGATGGTGCGGCCGCTCATCAGCACGTCGTCGATCAGTACCAGGTGCTGGCCTTCGATCTCGAAGGGCAGGGCCGAAGGGCGCACTTGTGGATGCAGGCCGTTCTGGCTGAAATCGTCGCGGTAGAAGGACACGTCCAAGGTGCCCAGGGGCGAATCGCTGCCCAGTGCTTCCAGCAATGCCTGGGCCACCCACACGCCACCGGTGCGTATGCCGATAAAGCGCGGTTCGCTGATGGCACGGTGTTCCAGGTGCGCCTTGAGGCGTATCGCCATCTGGCTGATCAGTTCGGCAGGGTTCGGCAAGCTCATGGTGGCTCCTTATCAAGTGTGTAGGAGCGAGCTTGCTCGCGAAAAACTCATGGGCACCGCGTTCATCCAGTCTTCTCGCGGTATCGTTAACGTTCTTCGCGGGCAAGCCCGCTCCCACAGGATCGCGGCGGGTCAGGATTCAAATAAAGCGGTGTTTTCATCCAGCCAGCCCTGCAACAGCAAGGCCGCGGCGATGGCGTCTACCGGGTTGTCGCGGTAACTGCCCTTTTGCCCGCCACGGTCGCGGCGCTCCCCCTTGGCTTCGAAGGTGGTGAGGCGTTCGTCGTGGGTATAGAAGGGCAGGTTGTAGCGGCCATTGAGGCGGCGCGCGAACTTCTCGGCGCGCAGGCACATGTCACTGGGGGTGCCATCCATGTTCAGGGGCAGGCCGACCACCACCGCGTCAGGCTTCCACTCTTTAATCAGGGCTTCGACCTGGTTCCAGTCCGGCACGCCGTTCTGGGCCTTGAGGGTGCACAGCTCGCGGGCCTGGCCGGTGATGACCTGGCCAACCGCTACGCCGATCTGTTTGGTGCCGTAGTCAAAACCGAGGATCAGACGCAAGGCCATCAGGCGTGCCCCGCCTGGCTGGTCAGCAGGCTGAGGTTGACCCGCAGCTTGGCTGCTGCCGCTTCCAGGCGCAGTTCGCTGGCGGTGTTGAACAGGATGTCAGCGTCGAACGGGCAGGTCAGCCAGGCATTGCTGGCCAGTTCGGCCTCCAGTTGCCCGGCTTCCCAACCGGCGTAGCCCAGGGTGATCACACTTTGCTCAGGGCCGACGCCGTCGGCGATGGCGAACAGCACGTCCTGGGATGTGGACAATGACACACCCTCAAGGTCTACCGTGGCCTGGAACTTGGGCCCGGTGGGGTGCAGCACAAAACCGCGATCTGTCTGAACCGGCCCGCCGATGTAGATCGGTACGCCCTGGCAACGCGCCGGCGGGTCGATTTCCGGGCGCAGTTGCTCAAGGATATCGGCCAGGTTCAGCTCCTGCGGGCGGTTGACCACCAACCCCATGGCACCATTGGCCGTGTGCTCGACGATGTAGGTCAAGGTCTGCGCAAAGTTCGGGTCGGCCATATGGGGCATGGCGATCAGGAATTGGTGCTTGAGGTAGGTCGGGCTGACGTTTTTCATGTCCGCTAGTGTGGCGTTGGAGGGGCGAACTGACAAGTGCGGGCGCGAGCCTGGTCGCTGATCGTTCCCATGCTTTGCGTCGGAATGCATCCCGGGGCGCTCCGCGTCCCAAGAGCAGACGCAGAGCGTCCATGGCGGCATTCCCACGCGGAGCGTGGGAACGATCTGTGTGATCAGTTGCTGGACAACCGGTCGCCCTTGGCGAACCGCCAGGTGCGGATGATTTCCAGGCGGTCCACGTCGCTCAAGTCGCCGCTGAACGGCGCAAAGGGCGCGGCCAGGCGCACGATGCGTTGCGCAGCCTGGTCCAGCAGCGGCTGGCCGGAGGACTCCAGCACCTGCACCTCATACAGCGAGCCGTCACGGTTGATCGACACCAGCAAGCGCAAATTGCCATAAATCTGCTGGCGCCGCGCCTCGTCCGGGTAATTGAGGTTGCCGATGCGTTCGACTTTCTTGCGCCACTCGTCCTTATACCAGGCACCTTTATCGCGCATGGTTGAGGCGGCGTTCAGGCGGTAGATGCGCGGGCGCTTGGCATAAAGCTGTTGCTCATGGGCCAGTTCGGCTTCCAGGCTGGAAATTTCGTCGGATAACGTCGAGCTGTCGAACGTCGGCGCAGGTTTCACTGGCTCGGGCTTGGGTTCGGTCTTGGCCTTTTCGCGCTGGGTCGGGGCTTTTTGCGGTTTGGGCGCGACAGTGGTCACCGCGGCCTTGGGCGTGGCCTGCCTGACCTCAGGCTTGGGCGCTGGCGGCGGAGTGACCTTCTTGACCTGGTTGTCATGGAAGGGCGCTACCTCGGTGGTCTTGGGCACGGCTTTCTTGTCGAGGGTGCCGCTGCCCTGTTGGTTGTCCTGGGCGAGAAAGTCAGCCTTTTCGGGCTTCTTTTCGCTCTTGAACGTGGCGAGAGTGATTTCCAGGGTCTTGGTGATCTGCTTGGGTTCGACCAGGGTGAACCCCACACCCAGGAGCAGGGCGAGATGAATCAAGGCAGCGAGAAACAGGGTAAAACCGAGACGATCGGCCGGGCGCACGCCGCTGGGGGAGAATTCGGGGGGCAGATCGGACGGGAGTGTCATGACAAGAAAACCAACATCGCGCGTTTCACAGGTGGCGCATGATAACGCAATGTTGGTAGGTGTCCGGCTGTTCTATGTCACTTGGCTTGTAGCTTGCGTTCAATGGCGACCATCAGCATTTCGCCGATGTTCGTGCCAAATGCGTTGTCGATCTCGCGAATACAGGTCGGGCTGGTGACGTTGATTTCAGTGAGGTTCTCGCCAATTACGTCTAGTCCGACAAATAGCAGACCTTTTTCCCGCAGGGTTGGACCGACTTGAGCGGCAATCCAGCGGTCTTTTTCTGATAATGGCCGCGCTTCACCGCGACCACCGGCGGCCAGGTTGCCACGGGTCTCGCCGGCTGCCGGGATGCGCGCCAGGCAATAATCCACCGGCTCGCCGTCAATCATCAGGATACGCTTGTCGCCATCCTTGATCGCCGGCAGGTAGGCCTGGCCCATGATCTGCTGGGTGCCCAGGGCGGTCAGGGTTTCGAGGATCACCGACAGGTTCGGGTCGCCGGCGCGGTGACGGAAGATCGAGGTGCCGCCCATGCCGTCCAGCGGCTTGAGGATCACGTCGCCATGCTTGGCGGCGAATTCACGCAGTACATCGGCGCGGCGGCTGACCACGGTCGGTGGCGTGCACTGCGGGAACAGGGTGGCGAACAGTTTTTCATTACAGTCGCGCAGGCTTTGCGGCTTGTTGACGATCAACACGCCCGCGCGTTCGGCCTGCTCCAGCAGGTAGGTGGAGTACACAAATTCCATGTCGAACGGCGGATCCTTGCGCATCAGGATCACGTCGAGGTCGCTCAGCGGGCTGTCGATTTCGTCAGAAAGCTCGAACCACTTCTCGGGGTTGGCAAACACCTGCAGCGGGCGCATGCGTGCGCGGGCCTCGCCGTCACCCTGGTAAAGGTCGCGCTGCTCCATATAGAACAAGGTCCAGCCGCGGGCCTGGGCGGCCAGGAGCATGGCCAGCGAACTGTCCTTTTTATAGGAAATGCTGGCGATAGGGTCCATGACAATGCCGACGCGAACGCTCATGGGGATTTCCTCTAGCAAATTAGGGCGCATAAAAGTGGCGTCAGAGTGGCGCTGCGGCTGTTGTGGGTCAAGGAAAAACCACTGGGCGGGTGCCTCGATAGATTGCGCCAGGAGACTGTGCTAAAAAGGCTGGCACGGCGCAGCAGCCCTTGAATTCCAAGGCTTGCGGCGTTCATCCTGTGCAACATCAGGCAGTACACACCGAAAACCGATTCGCTGTGGCGATGGTAGAGCAGATATGGAACAGCATTCCAACGCCTTGAAGGTGATGGTAATCGACGATTCGAAAACGATCCGCCGCACCGCCGAGACGCTGTTGAAGAACATGGGGTGCGAGGTCATCACGGCGATCGACGGTTTCGACGCCCTGGCCCGTATTGTCGATCATCACCCGCACATTATCTTTGTCGACATCATGATGCCGCGCCTGGACGGCTACCAGACCTGCGCCCTGGTGAAGAACAACCCGGCGTTCGAGTCGATCCCGGTGATCATGTTGTCTTCCAAGGACGGCCTGTTCGACAAGGCCAAGGGGCGCATCGTGGGTGTCGATCAATTTTTGACCAAGCCTTTCAGCAAGGAAGAACTGCTGGGGGCGATCAAGGCCTATGTGCCTGGGTTCGCCGCAGTAGAACAAGCACACTGACGCCGCCTCACGAGGGCCGGCGCCGACCAATGTAGCGGGGAAAACCATGGCACGTGTTCTGATCGTCGACGATTCGCCGACCGAAATGTACAAACTCACCGGCATGCTGGAAAAGCATGGCCACCAGGTGCTCAAGGCCGAAAACGGCGCGGACGGCGTGGCCCTGGCCCGTCAGGAAAAGCCCGACGCGGTGCTGATGGATATCGTGATGCCCGGCCTCAACGGCTTCCAGGCCACGCGCCAGTTGTCCAAGGAGCCGGAAACCAACGGTATCCCGATCATCATCATCACCACCAAGGATCAGGAAACCGACAAGATCTGGGGCGCACGCCAGGGCGCCAAGGACTACCTGACCAAGCCTGTGGATGAAGAAACCCTGATTGCCACCCTGAACAAGGTGCTGGCCGGCTAAGGCTTGCGATCATGACCGAGTCGCAAACCGCCTTCGAGCTGCTGCTGGACATCGACCGCCGCTGCCGCTTGCTGGCCGCGGACCTGCCGTCCCAGGAAACGCGCCTGCAACGCTGGAGCGGCATCGCTTTCCGCATAGGGCCAAACGCCTACGTGGCGCCCATGGGCGAAGTCGCCGAGGTGTTGCATGAGCCACGTTGCACCTTGATGCCGGGGGTCAAGCCCTGGGTCAAGGGCGTGGCCAACCTGCGCGGGCGCTTGCTTCCGGTGATGGACCTGGGCGGTTTCCTGGGCCTTGAGTTGTCCAGGGCGCGCAAGCAACGGCGGGTGCTGGTGGTGGAGTTCAACGACCTGTTTGTCGGGCTGCTGGTAGATGAGGTGGTAGGCATGCAGCATTTCCCATTGGATGCCTGGGTGGCGAGCGCTGCCTCGAGCGCGCCGTTTATTCAGGGCCAGTTCGACGGCGACCCGCCGTGGCAAGTCTTCAGCCCCTTCGCCCTGGCCCAGGCCCCTGGCTTCATGGATGTTGCCGCATGAGCACCGCTACCACGCCCAAACCCCAGGCCGCTTCGCGCAGCCGTTCGCAGATCATCGTGCTGTTTATCGCCTTGATCGTGTTCATCATGCTGCTGTTCGCCAACTTCGCGTACCTCAACACCCAGTCCACCTACGATAAGCAGTACATCGGCCACGCCGGTGAGCTGCGCGTGCTGTCCCAGCGCATTGCCAAGAACGCCACCGAGGCCGCTGCCGGGAAAGCGGCGGCGTTCAAGCTGCTGGGCGATGCGCGCAACGATTTTGCCCAGCGCTGGGGCTACCTGAAAAAAGGTGACCCGCAAACCGGCTTGCCGGCGGCGCCCAGTGCGGTGCGTGCCGAAATGCGGGCGGTGCAGACCGACTGGGAGGCGCTGCTGAAAAACACCGACGCCATTCTGGCCAGCGAGCAGACCGTGTTGTCGTTGCACCAGGTGGCGGCGACCCTGGCCGAAACCGTGCCGCAACTGCAGATCGAGTCGGAAAAAGTCGTGGATATCCTGCTGCAACGCGGCGCCCCGGCCAGCCAGGTAGCCTTGGCCCAACGCCAGTCGCTGCTGGCCGAACGCATCCTGGGGGCGGTCAACACGGTGCTGGCGGGGGATGAAACCGCCGGGCAGGCCGCCGATGCCTTCGGTCGCGATGCCAACCGTTTTGGCGTGGTGCTCAATGGCATGCTCAACGGCAACCCGGGGCTGCGTATCACCCAGGTTGAAGACCCGGACGCCCGGGCGCGGCTGGCGGACATCGCCGAGCTGTTCGAATTTGTCTCCGGCTCCGTGGATGAAATTCTCGAGACTTCGCCGCAGTTGTTCCAGGTGCGCGCCTCGGCGAGCAATATTTTCAACCTGTCGCAAACCCTGCTCGATGAAGCCTCGCACCTGGCCACGGGTTTTGAAAACCTCGCCAGCGGGCGCAGCTTCGACACTATCGGCGGTTACGTGCTGGGCTTGCTGGCGCTGGCCTCGATCATCCTGATCGGCCTGGTCATGGTGCGTGAGACCAACCGCCAACTGCATGAAACCGCGCAGAAGAACGAGCGCAACCAGAACGCGATCATGCGCCTGCTGGATGAAATCGAAGACCTGGCTGACGGCGACCTCACCGTCACCGCCTCGGTCACCGAAGACTTCACCGGCACCATCGCAGACTCCATCAACTATTCCGTGGACCAACTGCGCGACCTGGTCGCCACCATCAACCTCACTGCCGGGCAGGTCGCCGGTGCGGTGCAGGACACCCAGGCCACCGCCATGCACCTGGCCCAGGCGTCGGAGCATCAGGCCCAGCAGATTGCCGAAGCGTCCACGGCGATCAATCAGATGGCGCAGTCCATCGACCAGGTGTCGGCCAACGCGGCCGAATCCTCGGCGGTAGCTGAACGCTCGGTAGAGATCGCCAACAAAGGCAACGAGGTGGTGCACAACACCATCCACGGCATGGACAACATTCGCGAGCAGATCCAGGACACCGCCAAGCGCATCAAGCGTTTGGGCGAATCGTCCCAGGAAATTGGCGACATCATCAGCCTGATCGACGACATCGCCGACCAGACCAACATCCTCGCTCTCAACGCCGCGATCCAGGCCAGCATGGCCGGCGACGCCGGGCGCGGTTTTGCGGTGGTGGCCGATGAAGTGCAACGGTTGGCCGAACGCTCCTCGGCGGCCACCCGGCAGATCGAAACCCTGGTGCGCACCATTCAGGCCGACACCAACGAAGCGGTGATTTCCATGGAGCAGACCACCACCGAAGTGGTGCGCGGCGCACGCCTGGCCCAGGATGCCGGGGTGGCGCTGGAAGAGATCGAAGGCGTGTCGAAAACCCTGGCAGCGCTGATCCAGAGTATTTCCAACGCGGCACAGCAACAGACCTCATCGGCGGGGCAGATTTCCCTGACCATGAACGTGATCCAGCAGATCACCACCCAGACGTCGTCGGGTTCCACCGCCACCGCAGAAAGCATTGGTAACCTGGCGAAGATGGCCAGCCAGTTGCGCAGGTCGGTATCGGGTTTTACCTTGCCGCCGCCCAAGCAGGTCGATGATTGAAATACGACCTGAAGAACACCACAGTCCAACTATGGCAGCCGGCTTGCCTGCGATAGCGGTCTGTCAGATACAGAAATAGTGCTGACCCACCGCTATCGCAGGCAAGCCAGCTCCCACATTGGATCTCCATTGTTTGTGAGATACCAGCAACTCATGAATTCTAAGCGGAGCAGTTATGGTTGATCGGCACGACTATGTGGCCCTCGAATGGGTCAAGGGCGATATTGCCGAAACCCTGAAGCAGGCCCGGTCGGCCCTGGACGCGTACGTTGAAACCCATGACGACGACGCTCTAAACGAATGCCTGGCCGGTATTCACCAGGTACATGGCGCGCTGCAAATAGTCGAGTTCTACGGCGCGGCGCTGCTGGCCGAAGAGATCGAGGAACTGGCCCTTGCGCTACAGGCCGGGCACGTTGGCCAACGCGATGAAGGTATCCGCCTGCTGCAACAAGCCCTCGGCCAACTGCCGCTGTACCTCGACCGCGTGCACAGTGCCCGCCGCGACTTGCCGCTGGTGGTGCTACCGCTGCTCAACGACCTGCGCAGCGCCCGTGGTGAAAGCCTGCTATCGGAAACCAGCCTGTTCAGCCCGCAACTGCTATCGATCGAACCGTTGCCTGAGCAAGCCCTGGCCCAACGGGCCACGCCGGATCTGCATGAGCAGTTGCGCCAATGGCGCCACCTGCTGCAACAAGCCCTCGCCGGGTTGCTGCGTGAAGACCACGGCCCCAGCAACCTGGAAGACATGGCGCGGGTGTTCGCACGCCTTGAAGCGCTATGCCAGGGTGCGCCGCTGCTGCCTTTGTGGCAGGTCACCTCGGCATTGGTCGAAGGCATGCTCACCGGTGTGGTCGCCAACAGCCCGGCGCTGCGCAGCCTGCTCAAGGCCAGCGACAAGCAACTCAAGCGTTTGCTGGTTCAAGGCATCAATGGCATCAACCAGCCGGCACCGGACGAGTTGCTCAAGAGCCTGTTGTTCTACGTCGCCAAAGTCACCCGGCCGACGCCGCGCATGCAGAGCCTGAAGGAGCGCTACGGCTTGGACGAAGCGTTGCCCGACAGCGCCGTGGTCGATGCTGAACGTGCACGGCTGGCCGGGCCGGATCGCAATGCCATGGGCTCGGTACTCGGGGCGTTGTGTGAGGAACTGGTGCGGGTCAAGGAACGCCTGGATCTGTTCGTGCGCAGTGATCGCCAGCACACCCAGGACCTCGAGCCGTTGCTGGCGCCCTTGCGGCAGATAGCCGATACCCTCGCGGTGTTGGGTTTCGGCCAGCCGCGCAAAGTGATCATCGACCAACTCGCTGTGGTGTTGAGCCTAGTCCAGGGGCAGCGCGAACCCAATGACGCGGTGTTGATGGATGTGGCCGGCGCGTTGCTGTATGTCGAAGCGACGTTGGCCGGGATGATCGGCACCGTCGAACCGCAAAGCCGTGAAGACAGCCGCTTGCCCACCACCGACCTGACCCAGATCCATCAGTTGGTGATTCGTGAGTCGTGCCAGTGCTTGCGCCAAGCCAAGGAGCTGGTGATCGACTGCATTGAGGCTGATTGGGATCGTCAGCGCCTGGAGTCCTTGCCCGAGCTACTGAGCCAGGTGCGTGGTGCCCTGGCGATGATTCCCTTGCCGCGTGCGGCGAGCCTGATGCGCGGTTGCACCGATTACGTCGACGAGCAATTGATGATCAACGAGGCCGCCCCTTCGGCGACACAACTGGCGCATTTCGCCGAGGTGGTCAGCAGCCTGGAGTACTACCTCGAGCGCATGCTTCAAGACCCTGACGCGGCAGGGGAAAAAGTGCTGGAGTTGGCCACCCAGGGCTTGAATGCATTGGGCTACCTGCCGGTGGAAAAACCCTGGCGGCAGGCGCTGGCTGCGCCCGAGGGGGCGCTGTCCACCGAGGCTGCGCCAAACCAATCCCAGTTCGATGCCTTGGCCAGCCCTGCATCACGTCTCAACCCTCCAGCCTTGCAGCGTCCCGGTAGCCTGTTGCCGCCGCCGGCCGGTGAAGAACCGATTGACGATGAACTGCGCGAAGTCTTCCTTGAAGAAACCGATGAAGTCCTCGACGTGTTGCATCGCTACCTGCCCGACAGCGCGGACAAAGCCGCCCAGGGCGAAATGCGCCGGGCTTTCCATACCCTCAAGGGCAGCGGCCGCATGGTGCGCGCCCTGGTGCTGGCCGAGCTGGCCTGGGCCGTGGAGAACCTGCTCAATCGCGTGCTGGAACGCAGTGTAGTCCTTGGCCCTGAGGTGCGGCAGGTGTTGGATGAGGCCGTGGCCCTGCTGCCGGAGCTGATCGCCGATTTCGCTAGCGACGATCAACGCCAGCGCGATGAAGTCGACGCCTTGGCCGCCCATGCCCATGCCCTGGCCAGTGGCGCTGCAACATCGACCACCGAGCCCCATGACCCAATGCTTCTGGAGATCTTTCGCAACGAAGCCCAGGGCCATCTGGACAGCCTCGACCACTTCCTGCAACAGGCCGCCGAGCAGGTGCCGCTGCAGGTCAGTGATGAACTGCAACGCGCCTTGCACACCCTCAAGGGCAGCGCCTACATGGCCGGCGTGTTGCCCATTGCCGAACTGGCGCGCCCGCTGGATCACCTCACCCGTGAGTACAAGGCCCACCGCGTGCCGCTGGACAAGGACGAAGTGGCGTTGTTGCTTGAGGCACAAGGACTGTTCCAGCGCGGGGTGCGTGATCTGGACAACAATCCCCTGGCGCCGATCCACGGCGCGGCCAGCGTGATCAGCCGCACCCAACACCTGCTGGAGCATCAACTGGCCGCCTTGCTCGACGCCCCCACGGCCGGCCTGCGCGTCAAGCGTGACCCGCACTTGATCACCAACTTCCTGGCCCAGGGCATGGACATCCTGCTCGACGCCGAAAGCCTGCTGCGTCGCTGGCAGCAACACCCCGGCGACCGTCAGGAACTCACGGCGTTGCTGGACGAACTGACCACCCTGGGCGAGGGTGCGCACCTTGCCGACCTGCATCCTATCGACGCGTTGTGCGAAGCCTTGCTCGACCTGTATGGCGCGGTAGAGGAAAGCAGCCTGGCGGTCAGCGCCCGGTTCTTCCAAGAGGCTGAACAGGCCCACGACGCGCTGATCAACATGCTCGACCAGTTGGCCGCCGGCCAGGAAATCAGCCCCGCGCCTGCACGGCTGCAGGCGTTACGCGCGTTGCTGGACGAAGCCTTGGACCCGTCCGCCACAGGCCTGATCAAAAGCGACGGCAGCCGCGCCCTGAGTATCTCCGAATTGGGCGCGGCCACCGCGCAGCTGGATCACGCCACCGCGATGGACGACGAGATTGTTGAGATCTTCCTTGAGGAGGCCGTAGACATCCTCGACAGCGCCGGCCAGTCGCTCAAGCGATGGTTACTGGAGCCCGACAGCGCTGCGCCCTTGTCCTCGTTGCAGCGGGATCTGCACACCCTCAAGGGCGGTGCGCGCATGGCCGAAATCGACCCGGTGGGCGACTTGGCCCACGAGCTGGAATGCGTTTATGAGGGGCTGGTGGACCGCCGCTATAGCTACTCTGTCGAGCTGTCCCAGGCACTGATGGCCAGCCACGAACGCTTGGCTCAACAATTGGAAGAGCTGCAACAACAGCAACCCCTGAGTGACGGCGCCGAACTGGTCGAAAGGCTGCGGGAATTGCGCCAGGCCAGCAGCCCGGCAGCGCCGGCTGCGGTGGCGCCAGCCTCGGGTGCCGACCCGGAATTGCTGGATATATTCCTCGAAGAAGCCGCCGATATCCTCGACAGCTCAGGCAGCGCGCTTTTGCGCTGGCAGGACGAGCCGGGCAATCGCCAGGAAGTGGAAACCCTGCTGCGTGACCTGCACACCCTCAAGGGTGGTGCACGCATGGTCGAGATCGGGCCGATCGGCGATCTGGCCCATGAGCTGGAATTTCTCTACGAAGGGCTTTCCGCCGGTTTGCTCGCGCCGACCCCTGAGTTGTTCGCACTGCTGCAAGGTTGCCATGATCGCCTGGCGCAAATGATCGACGCCGTGGCCGAGGGATTGCCGGTGGGTTCGGTGGATAAACTCATCGAGCGCATCAAGAGCCTGGTGCACCCCAGTGATGAGCCGGTCACACCGGTGGCGCTGCCGGCGGGCAAGGCCGAAGCGGTCGCCGACCCGGCCGCCGACATGGTGAAAATCTCTGCCGACTTGCTCGATGACCTGGTCAACCTGGCCGGCGAAACTTCGATCTTCCGTGGGCGTATCGAGCAGCAAGTCAAGGATGCGCGCATTGCCTTGAGTGAGATGGAAACCACCATCGAGCGCATGCGCGACCAATTGCGCCGGCTCGACAGCGAAACCCAGGGCCGCCTCTTGAGCCGCCAGCAAGCCGAGGCCGAACGCCTGGGCTACGAAGAGTTCGACCCGCTGGAAATGGACCGCCACTCGCAGCTGCAACAGCTGGCCCGTGCGCTGTCCGAATCTGCCTCCGACCTGCTCGATCTAAAAGAGACCCTTGAGCGTCGCAACCAGGATGCCTACAACCTGCTGCAGCAACAGGCACGCATCAACACCGAATTGCAGGAAGGCCTGATGCGCACGCGCATGGTGCCTTTCGAGCGCATGTTGCCACGCCTCAAGCGCATCGTGCGGCAAGTGGCGGGCGAGTTGGGCAAGGACGTGGAGTTTATCGTCGGCAATGCCGAAGGCGAGATGGACCGCAATGTGCTGGAGCGCATGGCGGCACCCTTGGAGCATATGCTGCGCAACGCCGTCGACCACGGCCTGGAGTCGCGCGAAGTGCGGCTGGCGGCGGGCAAACCGGAGAAGGGCCGCATCACCCTGGACCTGACCCACGAAGGCGGCGACATCGTCTTCGACATGCGTGACGACGGCGCGGGTGTACCCCTCGAAGCGGTGCGACGCAAGGCGATCAAGCGCGGCCTGCTCGCCCCCCATCAAGAGATCAGCGACCGTGACGTGTTGCAGTTCATCCTGCAACCGGGCTTTTCCACTGCCGAAAAAATCACCCAGATTTCCGGGCGCGGCGTGGGCATGGACGTGGTGCATGAGGAAGTGCGCCAGCTCGGCGGCTCGATGGTGATCGACTCGACGCCGGGCATGGGCGTGCATTTTCGCATTCGCCTCCCGTTTACCGTGTCGGTCAATCGTGCGCTGATGGTGCAATGCGCGGACGACCAATACGCGATCCCGCTCAACACCATCGAAGGCTTGGTGCGCGTGCTGCCCCACGAATTGGCGGGGCACTACCAGCAAGACCCGCCGCACTATGAATACGCCGGCCAGCGCTACGAGTTGTTCTACCTCGGTGACCTGCTGCACACCGCCAGCCGCCCTAAACTGCTGGGCCAGTACCAGCCGGTGCCGGTGCTGCTGGTGCACTGCAATGAACGCCGCGTGGCGGTGCACGTGGATGCCATGGCCGGTACCCGCGAGATCGTGGTCAAGGGCCTGGGGCCGCAGTTCTCCGGGGTGCAGGGCGTGACCGGCGCGACCATCCTGGGCGACGGCCATGTGGTGCTGATCATCGACCTGCTGGCGCACATCCGCGCTCGGCAACCGGCCTTGCCGGCCCAGGCAGTGGATGCGCCGCTGATCCTCAACGACCCACTGAAAAAACGCCCGCTGCTGGTGCTGGTGGTGGACGACTCGGTCACCGTACGCAAAGTCACCAGCCGCCTGCTGGAGCGCAACGGCATGAACGTGCTCACCGCCAAGGACGGTATCGACGCCCTCGCCATCCTGGAAGAACACACTCCGGACCTGATGCTGCTCGACATCGAAATGCCGCGCATGGACGGCTTCGAAGTGGCCATTCAGATACGCAATGACCCGCGCCTGATGCGCTTGCCGATCATCATGATCACCTCACGCACCGGCCAGAAACACCGCGACCGCGCCATGGCCATTGGCGTCAACGACTACCTCGGCAAGCCGTACCAAGAGTCGGTGCTGCTGGAGAGCATCGCCTACTGGAGCAAGTCCCATGCTTGAGCACCGCACCAGCCAACTCACCGGCCTGCTGCTGCCCCTGGCCGACCGCCACTTGGTGCTGCCCAACGTTGCCGTGGCCGAACTGATCGATTTCCAGCGTGGCGAACCGGCCAGCGATGCGCCGCCGTGGTACCTGCGGCAGGTCACTTGGCGCGATCGACAGATTCCGCTGATCAGCTTTGAAGCGGCCTGCGGCGAAGCCAGCGTGACGGGCGAACGCTCGAGGATCGTGGTGTTGAATGCGTTGGGTGGCAGGCCCACGTTGAAGTTCATTGCCCTGGTGATCCAGGGTATTCCCCGCTCGTACAAGCTCGACAGCGAATTGAGCTACGTGGACGTGCCCCTGTGCCCGCTGGAACTGGCGGCAGTGCAAGTGGGCGAGCAGGTGGCGAAGGTGCCGGACTTGATGGGGCTTGAAGCGCTGCTGGTAGAGTCCGGCCTGGCCTGACTGATCGTTCACACGCTCCGCGTAGGAATGCCGCCGGGGACGCTCCGCGTCCCGCCAGTCAGCATAAGGGTGACGCAGAGCGTCACAGGATGCATGCCCACGCGGAGCGTGGGAACGATCAGTTATGCGCCGCCAGGTCACGTGGCGCGATCGGCAGATTCCGCTGACCAGCTTTGAAGCGGCCTGCGGCGAAGCCAGCGTGACGGGCGAACGCTCGAGGAGGCGGCGGTGCAAGTGGGGGAGCAGGTGGCGAAGGTGCCGGACTTGATGGGGCTTGAAGCGCTGCTGGTAGAGTCCGGCCTGGCCTGACTGATCATTCACACGCTCCGCGTGGGAATGCCGCCGGGGACGCTCCGCGTCTCGCCAGTCAGCATAAGGGTGACGCAGAGCGTCACAGGATGCATGCCCACGCGGAGCGTGGGAACGATCAGTTATGCACTG
This sequence comes from Pseudomonas sp. PA-7-1E, assembly GCF_021605325.1. NCBI lineage: Bacteria > Pseudomonadati > Pseudomonadota > Gammaproteobacteria > Pseudomonadales > Pseudomonadaceae > Pseudomonas > Pseudomonas sp. PA-7-1E. The sequence continues at coordinate 38,404 of NZ_WKFA01000005.1, read as the reverse complement.
ACCCACCATCAACGCAGGCAAGCCAGCTCCCACAGTTTGATCTTCGTTACTCCAGGCGTAACGGTTCGTCCTCCAGCTTGATTGATGCCTTAACGCTTCACTCCTAAGGTAAGCCCCACGACAGCAACCCCCCGTGGAGCGACCATGACAACAACCATCACCCCCGACTCGCGCTGGACGCGGCGGCGCGACGAGAAGCAGCGGCGGCTCGGGCTGGTCAAAAAATACGCAGACGGGGCGGTGTTGCCCAGTGACAAGATCGTCGAGGCCCTTGAAGCCTTGATCCTCCCCGGCGACCGCGTAGTGCTGGAGGGCAACAACCAGAAGCAGGCCGACTTCCTCTCGCGCTCCCTGGCCCAGGCCGACCCCGCCAAGCTCCACGATTTGCACATGATCATGCCCAGCGTGGGCCGTTCCGAGCATCTGGACCTGTTTGAAAAGGGCATTGCCCGCAAGCTGGATTTCTCTTTCGCTGGCACCCAATCCCTGCGCATCAGCCAGTTGCTGGAAGACGGCATGCTGGAGATCGGCGCGATTCATACCTACATCGAGCTCTATGCGCGGCTGGTGGTGGACCTGATCCCCAACGTGGTGCTCTCGGCCGGTTTCATGGCCGACCGTGCCGGTAACATTTACACCGGCGCCAGCACCGAAGACACCCCGGCGCTGATCGAACCCGCTGCCTTCAGCGATGGCATCGTCATCGTGCAGGTCAACCAGTTGGTGGACGACGTTACCGACTTGCCTCGCGTCGACATCCCCGCCAGTTGGGTGGATTTCGTGGTGGTGGCCGACAAGCCGTTCTACATCGAGCCGCTGTTCACCCGCGACCCACGCCATATCAAGCCGGTGCATGTGTTGATGGCGATGATGGCGATCCGGGGCATCTACGAAAAACACAATGTGCAGTCGCTCAACCATGGCATCGGCTTCAACACTGCTGCCATCGAATTGATCCTGCCCACCTACGGCGAATCCCTGGGCCTCAAAGGCAAGATCTGCCGCAACTGGACCCTCAACCCGCACCCCACATTGATCCCGGCGATTGAAAGCGGTTGGGTAGAAAGCGTGCATTGCTTCGGCACCGAACTGGGCATGGAAAACTATATTGCCGCACGCCCGGATGTGTTCTTCACCGGCCGCGATGGCTCGATGCGCTCCAACCGCATGTTCTGCCAACTCGCCGGCCAATACGCCGTGGACCTGTTTATCGGCGCCACCCTGCAAGTGGATGGCGACGGGCATTCCAGCACCGTGACCCGTGGCCGCCTCGCCGGTTTCGGTGGCGCGCCGAACATGGGCCACGACCCACGCGGCCGCCGTCATGGCACACCGGCCTGGCTGGATATGCGCCACGACGATGCCCCCGAAGCCTTGCTTGAACGCGGCAAAAAACTCGTAGTGCAGATGGTCGAGACCTTCCAGGAAGGCGGTAAACCCACTTTCGTCGACACCCTGGACGCGGTGGAAGTGGCCCGCAAAAGCGGCATGCCCCTGGCGCCCATCATGATCTACGGCGACGACGTCACCCACTTGCTCACCGAAGAAGGCATCGCCTACCTGTACAAGGCGCGCTCCCTGGAAGAACGTCAGGCAATGATCGCCGCCGTCGCCGGGGTGACCGCCATCGGTATGCGCCACAACCCCAAGGACACTGCGCGCATGCGCCGCGAAGGCTTGATTGCCTTGCCCGAAGACTTGGGTATTCGCCGCACCGACGCCACCCGCGAGTTGTTGGCCGCCAAGAGCGTGGCCGACCTGGTGGACTGGTCTGGTGGCCTCTACAACCCGCCCGCCAAATTCAGGAGCTGGTAAATGCGCGCGCTCAAACAGCATGAACTGAGCCTGGCCGATCGCCTGGCGGATATGGCCGTGGATGCGCTGATCGACGAAGCGGATTTGTCGCCTAAACCTGCCCTGGTAGACCGGCGCGGTAACGGCGCCCACAGCGATTTGCACCTGGGGCTGATGCACGCCTCGGCGCTGTCGCTGTGGCCGATGTTCAAGGAAATGGCCGAGGCCGCGCTCGACATCGGCGAAGTCGGCCTGACCCTGCGCGAAGCGCTCGGGCGTATTGGCCGGGAAGGCGAGCAGGCCATGCTCGCCACCACCCAGGGCGTGAACACCCATCGCGGTGCGATCTGGGCGCTGGGGTTGCTCACCGCTGCGGCGGCCCTGGAGCCCCGCACCATAACCCTGACCGCCGCCAAGTTGGCTCTGCTCAACGACCGCTTCGCCCCGCAGCCCATGAGCCATGGCGCCCAGGTTGCACAGCGCTACGGTGCACGCGGTGCCCGTGAAGAAGCCCAGCTCGGCTTCCCTTCGGTGACTCAACGCGGCCTGCCGCAACTGCACAAGAGCCGCCGCGAAAACGCCGGTGAGCAGAACGCCCGGCTGGATGCTTTGCTGGCGATCATGACGGACCTGGCAGACACCTGCGTGCTCTACCGCGCCGGTACCGAAGGCCTGGCCACCATGCAACAGGGCGCCCAGGCCGTGCTCGACGCCGGTGGCAGCGCAACCCTGGCCGGACGCCGCCAACTGCATGAACTGGACCTGCAACTGCTGGCCTTGAATGCCTCCCCCGGCGGCGCCGCCGACCTGTTGGCCGCCTGCCTGTTTATCGACCGCCTCGACGGAGCGTTGTGATGGAAACCTTATCCTTTGAATTCCCCGCCGGGCAGCCCCCCAAAGGCCGTGCGCTGGTGGGTTGCGTCGGCTCGGGCGACCTGGAAGTGCTGCTGGAGCCGGGCACTCCCGGCACCTTGACCATCCAGGTGCAAACCTCGGTCAATGGCGCGCAGCAACGCTGGCAGCACCTGTTCGAACGCATCTTCCAGGAGCAGACGCCACCGGCCCTGAACATTGATATCCACGACTTCGGAGCCACGCCCGGGGTAGTGCGCTTGCGCCTGGAGCAAGGTTTCGAGGAGATCGGCCATGACTGACTTACTCGCTAAACACAGCTTTGTCGAACTTGGCGCCCGACAGCGCGCCAAGGCGCTGTTGGATGCCGGCACCTTCCGCGAGTTGATCGACCCGTTCCAGCGGGTCATGTCACCGTGGCTCAGCCGCCAAGGCGTGGTGCCCCAGGCCGATGATGGTGTGGTGATCGCCAAGGGCAGCATCGGCGCCAAGCCTGTGGTGATTGCCGCGATCGAAGGTAATTTCCAGGGCGGCAGCCTGGGTGAAGTTGGCGGTGCGAAAATCGCGGGCGCCTTGGAGCTGGCCGCCGAAGACAACCGCAACGGCATCCCCACCTGCGCGTTGCTACTGCTGGAAACGGGCGGCGTGCGCTTGCAGGAAGCCAACCTGGGCCTGGCTGCCATTGCCGACATTCACGCGGCGATTGTCGACCTGCGCCAGTACCAGCCGGTGATCGGCGTGGTGGCCGGCAGTGTCGGTTGCTTTGGGGGCATGTCCATCGCGGCTGGCTTGTGCAGTTACCTGGTGGTCACTCGCGAAGCACGCCTGGGCTTGAATGGCCCCCAAGTGATCGAGCAGGAGGCTGGCCTGGAGGAATACGACTCCCGCGACCGCCCGTTTATCTGGAGCCTTACCGGTGGCGAGCAGCGCTTCAACAGTGGCTTGGCCGACCGTTATGTGGCCGACGATGTGGCGCAGATCCAGCAGACTGTCAGCGCACTGTTGCAGCAGGGCGTGCCCGCACAACCGCGCAGCCGGCGCGCTGATTTTTACCTGGCGCGCCTGGCCGAACTGGACGCGAGCGCGCAAATCGAGCCGGCGACGGTTCGTGCGCTGTATCAGGGAGAACGCTCATGAGAGGCTTGCAGTGGTTCAACGCATTGAGCGCCAACGCAACGCCGGTCGAAGGTTTGCCGGGCTCATTGAAAGTGGCGGATGGTGTGTTGGGTGAACAGGCGGTGCGCTATATCGCCGTGGTCCCCGACCCGCACAACCGCTTCCCCCGCGCCCGCAATGGCGAAGTCGGCCTACTGGAAGGCTGGGGCTTGGCCAAGGCGGTGGACGAAGCCATCGCCCGGGGTGACAAGCGCCCCATCATCGCTATCGTCGACGTACCCAGCCAAGCCTATGGTCGTCGCGAAGAAGCCCTTGGCATTCATCAGGCCTTGGCCGCCGCCGCTGACAGCTACGCTCGCGCTCGGCTCGCCGGCCACCCGGTGATCGCCCTGTTGGTGGGCAAGGCCATGTCGGGGGCGTTCCTCGCCCACGGCTACCAGGCCAATCGCCTGATCGCCCTGCGCGACCCTGGCGTGATGGTGCATGCCATGGGCAAGGCCTCGGCGGCACGGGTGACCTTGCGTAGCGTCGAAGAATTGGAAACCCTGGCCGCCAGCGTGCCGCCGATGGCCTATGACATCGACAGCTATGCCAGCCTGGGATTGCTGTGGGAGACGTTGTCAGTCACCCGGATTGAACAACCCACGACGGATGACGTGGCGCGAGTCAGCGATTGCCTGGTGCAGGCAGTCAAGGATATCGGCAGTACCGACTTGAGCTCACGCCTTGGCGCCACCAACCGAGCCGCCTCCAGCCGAGTGCGCCAGCTGTTGCGGGAGCAATGGTGAACGCCCACGACTTACTCTGGGGCATGACCCTGGCGCATCTGCCTGCCGATGCCCCGGCCTGGGTGCGGGACGCGATCCGTGCCGGGCATCCGGTAGTGGTGCGGCGTGCCATCGCCGAGCCGGGCCATGTGGCGGTCGGTGTGCGTGGGCGTTTGCGTGAGCAGCGTTTTGCCGCCCAGATGCCCGTGGCGGCGGTGCAACGGCGGGTGGCGCCGCAAGCTTTGCGAGCGGCGGTCTCACCACGGGATTTACCGGCGCTGCGGGCCCTCGATCAACTGCGGCCGGTGCTGGCGCCGCAAGATTGGGGCGTCAGCGGCAGTGCCGGGTTTGAATTGGCCAGTGGCATTGAAGCGCTGCATGCCAACAGTGACCTGGATTTGATCCTGTGCACGCCCAAGCCCCTGGATCGTAGCGAGGCGCGAGCGCTGTTGGCGATCCTGGACACCGCGCCCTGCGCCGTCGACCTGCAACTGCAAACCCCTTTCGGTGCCGTCGCGTTGCGCGAATGGGCCGGCCCCTCACGCCGTGTACTGCTCAAGACCGTCAGCGGTGCGCACCTTGTGCTCGACCCTTGGCAGGCCGTGGCATGAGTAGCCTTCTGGTGTTTCCGGGGCAGGGCGCCCAACGCAGCGGCATGCTCCAGGCGTTGCCGGCCGCCATTGTGCAAGAGGCCAGTGATGCCCTGGGTGAAGACGTTCGTCGGCTCGACTCGGCGCAGGCTCTGGAATCGACGCGGGCTGTGCAACTGTGCCTGGTGATCGCCGGCGTGGCCCATGCCCGGCGATTAGAGTGCACGCCGGATTATGTAGCGGGCCTGTCCATCGGCGCCTACCCAGCCGCGGTGATGGCCGGGGCCCTGGACTTCGCTGATGCGATAAAACTGGTCAGCCTGCGTGGTGAACTGATGCAGCAGGCTTATCCACAGGGCTATGGCATGACGGCGCTGATCGGCCCTGATCTTTCCAGCGTCGAGGCCTTGCTGGCGGATATCCACAGCCCGCATACGCCGGTGTATCTGGCCAATATCAATGCCGACAACCAGACCGTCATCGCCGGCAGCAACGAGGCGATGAAGCGAGTTGCCGAACGCATCAAAGGCAACGGTTTCGCCAAGCGCCTGGCCGTCAGCGTGCCGTCTCACTGCCCGTTGCTGGAGCAACCCGCCCAGGCACTGTTCCAAGCCTTCGTCCCACTCAAGGCGCCGCGCATTACTTACCTGAGCAGCACCCGCGCGCGACCTATCCACAACCCCGAACAACTGCGTGACGACCTGGCCTTCAATATGTGCCGCGTCGTCGATTGGCGCGGCACGGTGCAAAGCGCTTACGAGCGTGGTGTGCGCCTGCAAATCGAACTGCCTCCGGGCGCGGTGCTCACCGGTCTGTCACGCCGTGTGTTTGAACAGGGCACGGTGATCGCCTGCGAAGGCGCCCGCCTGGACACCTTGCAGGCCCTGCTGCAAGAGGAGGAACGCCGCCACCGATAACGCAGTACCCAAGGCTTTCGAAGCACAAAAACAACAATTTCGAACGAGCACTTTGAGGACAACAACCATGATTATCTACGGTGTGGCTTTTTTGGCGTTCTGCACGCTGGCAGGGCTGTTTGTGGGTGAACTGCTGGGCAAGCTGTTGGGTATTCCGGCCAACGTCGGCGGGGTGGGTATTGCCATGCTGCTGTTAATTGGCCTGGGCAGCTACCTGAGCAAACGCGGCCTGTTTACCGGCAAGTCTGAGCAAGGCGTGAGTTTCTGGGCGGCGGTGTATATCCCGATTGTGGTGGCGATGGCTGCCCAGCAAAACGTGTATGGCGCCATCAGCGGTGGGCCTATGGCGATTCTGGCCGGGACCCTCGCCGTAGTGCTCGGCTTTGCTTTGGTACCCGTGCTGGTGCGTATCGGTAACCGCGAGCCGGTTGCTCCTGTTCCCACCAAAGAAGCCGGGTGATCGCCATGTACGAATCGATGATGAAAGTGATCACCGGCTACGGCTTGATCAGTGGTTTCGCCGTGATCGGCCTGACCATGTGGGTGTCTTATTGGATCTCCGATACCTTCACCAAGGGCCGCCTGCATGGTTCGGCCATTGCCATTCTGCTGGGGTTGGCGCTGTCGTATGTGGGCGGTGCGTTTACCGGTGGTTCCAAGGGCGTGGTGGATATTCCACTGTTGTCAGGCATCGGCCTGCTCGGTGGTGCGATGTTGCGGGACTTTGCCATTGTCGCCACGGCGTTTGGCGTGAGTGTCGATGAGCTCAAACGCGCCGGCTACGTGGGTGTACTGGCGCTGTTTGTCGGCGTGGGCTCGTCGTTCGTTGCCGGGGTAGGGGTGGCGATGGCGTTCGGGTACACCGATGCGGTGAGCCTCACCACCATTGGCGCCGGGGCCGTGACCTATATCGTCGGCCCGGTGACCGGCGCGGCGATTGGGGCCAGCTCCGAGGTGATGGCGCTGTCCATTGCCGCGGGGTTGATCAAGGCCATTCTGGTGATGGTGATGACGCCGTTCGTGGCGCCGCTGATCGGGCTGAACAACCCACGCAGCGCGGTGATCTTCGGTGGCTTGATGGGCACCTCCAGCGGTGTGGCGGGCGGCCTGGCGGCGACTGATCCGAAGCTGGTGCCTTATGGGTGTTTGACGGCGGCGTTCTATACGGCCTTGGGGTGTTTGCTGGGGCCGTCGTTGTTGTTTTTGCTGATGCGTGGGTTGGTGGGCTGATAGGGGATGATCGTTCCCACGCTCCGCGTGGGAACGCCTCTTGTGACGCTCTGCGTCACGGTCAAAAAGCGGACGCGGAGCGTCCTGAGCTGCGCTCCCACGCAGAGCGTGGGAGCGATCGTCCTCAGCTTTGGCGATTGGCATACATCCGACACTCCGCCAACAACGCCAGCAGGTTTGGGTCACGCTCCTTGGCTTTCAGGAACACCACACCGATCTGCTGTTGCAGGCGGTACCTGGGCTGCAACGGTATCAGCTTCACGCGGTTCTCATACACCGCTGCGATACGTCCTGGCAGCAGCGCATAACCCACCCCTGAACTGACCATGCTCAGCAAGGTGAAGATATCGTTCACCTGCATCGCCACCTTCGGCTCGAACCCGGCCTGATGGAACACCCGGTTGCCGTCCTGATGCGTGGCGAAGCCCTGGGTGAGGGTGATGAAGGTGGCATCGCGCACGTCGGCCAGGTCGATTTCCTGATCGCGGTCCAGGGGCGAATCGGCCGGGGTGGCGAGGAAGATGTCATCGCTGAACAGCGCGATCTGCTCGCAGTCGGGGTCGTGGGCGTGTTCGTCGAGGGAGATGAGAATCGCGTCCACTTCCATGTTCTTGAGCTTATAGAGCAGGTCGAAGTTGGAGCCCAGGATCAGGTCGATATTCAGTTCGCTGCGCCGGATTTTCAGGCCCATGATCAACTGTGGCACGGTCTTGACCGTCAGCGAATACAGCGAGCCGAGCTTGAAACGTTCGGCCGAGAACCCAGCGGCTTCGCGGGTCAGGCGCACGCTGTCGACCACATCAGCCACCAGTTTCTGCGCACGCTCTTCGAGCACGTAGGCGCTTTCCAGCGGAGTGAGGTTGCGACCCTCGTGTTTGAACAGCGGGCAGCGCAGGGCACTTTCCAGGGAGTGAATGGCGCGGTGCACGCTGACATTGCTGGTTTGCAGCTCGGCGGCCGCGCGGGCCAGGTTGCCGGTGCGCATGAACGCCAGGAAGATCTCCAGCTTCTTGAGGGTGAATTCTTCGTCGATCAGCATGGCCTTGGGCTCTTGTTCGATTGCGCTCGATTGTGCCTGCAAACGCGGCCCTCGTCGCTGGAACGTCACACGCCGCTTGCACTCTGATACGCAAGGCTGGAGGCTTGCCGACAGTCGTCAACGGTGAGGGGAGGTCAACGATAGATGTACCACGGGGAACGATTCAACGCCTGGAGCCATTTGCTCGGTGCAGTCGCGGCCTGTATTGGCGCCGTGTGGATGTTGGTAGTGGCGAGCCTGGACGGCAGCCCCTGGAAGATCGTCAGCGTGGCGATTTATGGCTTTACCCTGATGGTGCTTTACAGCGCGTCGACGGTGTACCACAGCGTGCGAGGCCGGCGAAAAGCGATCATGCAGAAGGTCGATCACTTTTCCATTTACCTGTTGATAGCCGGCAGTTATACGCCATTCTGCCTGGTGACCCTGCGCGGGCCGTGGGGCTGGACGTTGTTCGGGATTGTGTGGGGGCTGGCGGTGATCGGCATCCTGCAGGAGATCAAGCCGCGTTCGGAGGCGCGAATTTTGTCCATCGTGATCTACGCCGTGATGGGCTGGATCGTACTGGTAGCGGTCAAGCCGCTGATGGCGGCGTTGGGTACGGCAGGGTTTATCTGGTTGGCGTCCGGTGGGGTGCTGTACACCGTAGGCATTATCTTTTTTGCCCTGGAGGATCGCTTGCGCCATTCCCACGGCATCTGGCATTTGTTTGTGATTGGCGGCAGCCTGCTGCATTTCGTGGCGATCATGCATTACGTGCTCTGATTGTGGGAGGGGGCAAGCCCGGCTCCCACACTTAAAGGCGTTCCAGTAACACCTGGGCGCGGCTACCGAAAATCTCTAGCAACTTGGCCAGCATATGCGGTGGAGGTTCGTTGGCACGGGTCAGCGCGTAGAGAGTGATTGGCAGCGGCGGGGTGAGCGTTCGGATATGGGTGGTGGCCGTTGAAGCACCCAATGCTGTGAACGGATCGATCACGGTCAGGCCCGCGCCGGATTCGACCATCACGCGGGCCAGTGAATAGGTCTGCACCGAGATCGTCACGCGTGGTGGCGGGTCTACGCTTTCCAGATAACTCTCCAGCTTGGCGGCCAGCGGGTCAGCGCTGGAGAGGCCGATCAAGGGCGCGCCGGCCAGTTCGGCCAACGGCAGGGGCTGATGCCGTTCGGCATCGGGCCAATAGCCTTTGGACGCCAATGCCACCAACACCCCGTTGGCCAATACTTGAGTGGTAAGCCCCGGATGCCCGGAAAAGTTGAGCGTCAGCGCCAGGTCGATCTCGCGCATCAACAGCTTTTGCACCAGCTCGTGGCTATGGTCACTGGACAGTTCACAGGCAATGTCCGGGTAATCGCGCTTCCATTCCAGGACCGCCGGCGGTAGCAGCGCCAGCGCCAGCGCCGGGATTGCGCCGATGCGAATGCTTTGTCCCGGTTCGCGGCGCAAACTTTTCGCCAGGCGCCGCACGCCTTGCAGGCTTGCGCTGACTTTCTCGACTTCGCGTTCCAGCGCCAGGGCTTCCGGGGTGGGTTGCAATTTACCCCGTACCCGCAGGAATAACGCAAAGCCCAACTGCAGCTCGGCGTGCTGCAGCACTTTGGTCACCGCCGGTTGCGAGACGTGCAGCAACTGCGCGGCGGCACTGATGGAGCCGGTCTGACGGATGGCCTGGAAGATTTCGATATGACGCAAGCGCATGGGGAGTCCCATAACCTTTGTTTATAGGTGAGCCATCTTTATTCATTGTCGGTGACCTGTCACCTGGCTCTACGCTGAGCGCTCTTAATCAACGGTTGGGGGCTGGGATGGCCAGGCAGGTTTGCATCATCGGCGGTGGGGTTATCGGCTTGGCCAGCGCTTATGCGTTGGTGCGGGCTGGCCATGAGGTCACGCTGATCGATGCCCGTGGCACCTTGGGCAGCGAAACCAGTTTTGCCAACGGTGGACAACTGTCCTATCGCTATGTTGCGCCACTGGCTGACGCGGGCGTGCCCTTGCAGGCAATCGGGTGGTTGTTGCGTGGCGACTCGCCCTTGAAGTTGCGACCTCGCCTCGACCCACAGCAATGGCGTTGGATGGCGGCCTTTATCGGCGCTTGCCGGGGTTCGGTCAACAGGCGTAACGGTGCCCATCTTCTGCGCCTGGCTACCCTGAGCCAGAGCACGTTACAGCAGTGGCGCGAGGATGATCGCCTGGGCGGCTTCGACTGGCGGCGCAACGGCAAGCTGGTGATGTTTCGCAGCGCCAGCACCTTTGAACATGCCCGCGCCAAGGTCACAAATTTCCTGCAGCAACAGGTGTTGTCGTCTGTTGAGTGCGCTCGCCTGGAGCCCGCACTGGCGGCCGGTGGCTTTGTCGGCGGCATCTACACGCCGAACGAGGAAGTGGGGGATTGCCACGCTTTTTGCCGGCAATTGGCGGCCCGGCTTGAGGCGTCGGGGCGTTGCAGGTTCTTGCTCGGGCGCAAGGTCACCGGGCTGCGCCATGCTGGCGGTGCGGTGCAGGCCATCGAACTGGGTGATGAGGTGATGCCAGTCGAGCAACTGGTCCTGGCGGCCGGTTATCGCAGCGCTGAGTTGGCACTGCCGGGGCTGTCACTGCCCTTATACCCGCTCAAGGGCTACAGCTTGAGCGCGCCGATTGGCCCGCAACACAAGGCGCCGAATGTGAGCATCACCGACTACGACCGCAAGATCGTCTACGCGCGCCTCGGCGAGCAACTACGGGTCGCGGCCATGGTGGATATTGTGGGATTCGATGCCGGCCTTGAGCCTTCGCGCTTGGCGTTGATAAAGCGCCAGGCAGTAGAGACATTTCCCCATGCAGCTGACTACGCACACGCGCTCGAATGGGCTGGCATGCGCCCGGCCACGCCAACGGGCGTGCCGCTGATTGGCGCCAGTCGCTATCGCAACCTGTGGCTGAACCTGGGCCACGGCGCGCTTGGCTTTACCCTGGCCTGCGGCAGCGGCCAATTGCTGGCCGAATTGATCGACCAGCGCACCCCTTCCATTGATATGCAGGGCCTGACGCCCCGCGCCGCTTGAGGATGCAGCCGTGACCATTACCCGAATCAACAGCAACGAACGACTCAGCGGTGCCGTGACGTTCAAGGAACTGGTGTTCCTGTCGGGCCAGGTGCCCGGCGACGGCCTGGATGTGGCCACCCAGACCCGGGAAGTGCTGGCCAGGATTGATACGCTGTTGGCCGAGGCGGGCAGCGATAAGGACCACTTGCTCAACGCGACGATCTACCTGAAGGACATCGCTGCCGGTTTTACGCCGATGAATGAAGTCTGGTCCGCATGGCTCTCGCCAGGCATGGCGCCCACGCGCACTACCTTGCAAGCAGAGCTGGCGCGGCCGAGTGTGCTGGTGGAAATCAGCGTGATTGCAGTCCGTAAATAACCTCAAAGACCCACGGAGAATAACAATGAAAACAATCCTGTTGACCGGCTGCGCGCTGGGGCTTTTGTTGAGCGCACAGGCCCATGCAACCGAAGCGCCACTGGAGGGCACTTTGAGCAAGATCGCCAGCGCCAAGTCCATCACCCTTGGCTACCGCGATGCGTCGGTGCCGTTTTCCTATGTGGGGGATAACAGTGGTAAACCGATGGGCTACTCGGTGGACCTGGCAAACAGGATTGTCGAGCGTATTCAGCAGAAAACCGCAGTGGGCGACCTCAAGGTGAAGTACAACCTGGTGACGTCCCAAACCCGCATCCCGCTGGTGCAGAACGGCACTGTCGACCTGGAGTGCGGCTCCACCGGCGTGACGGCTGAGCGCCAGAAGCAGGTGGCATTCTCCTACGGGTTTATCTATGTAAAGGGCCAGTTGCTCACGGCCAAGGACAGTGGGATCAAAGGCTTTGCCGACCTTGCGGGCAAGAATGTGGTGACCACTGCCGGCACCACCAATGAGCGCTTTCTCAAAAGTTATAACGCTGAACACAAAGCCAATATGTTCGTGATCAGCGCCAAGGACCATGGCGAAGCGTTCAAGATGCTCGAGACTGGCCGGGCCGTAGCGTTCTATATGGACGACGCGTTGCTCTACGGCGAGCGCGCCAAGGCCAAGGACCCGCATCACTGGGTGGTCGTCGGCGAGGAGCAGTCGCGGGAGATCTACAGCTGCATGGTGCGCAAGGATGACCCGCAGTTTCTCGCGGTGGTCAACGAAACCCTGGGCGAGCTGTACCGCTCGGGAGAGATCAACGGGATTTACCAGCGCTGGTTCGAGCAGCCGATTCCGCCCAAGGGCTTGAACCTGGAGTTCCCGATGACCAGCGAGTTGAAAGCGATCATCGCCAAGCCGGTGAGTGACCCAGTGGAGTAAGCCTGGGGTAACCCGATAAAACTGTGGGAGCAGGCAAGCCAGCTCCTACAGTTGATTGGGTTTACAGGGTGAGGTTAGAAGTCGCCCCAGAGTTGTTGGGCGACGGAGAGTGCGACGACGGGCGCGGTCTCGGTACGCAACACCCGCGGGCCGAGGCGAGCGGCGTGGTAGCCGGCGCCCTGGGCGGTCTCGACTTCATTGTCGGTGAGCCCACCCTCGGGGCCGATCAAGAACGCCAGGCTCGATGGCTTGGCGTGGCTGATCATCGGTTCTGCCACCGGGTGCAGCACCAGCTTCAAATCCGCCTCGGTTTGCTTGAGCCAGTCTGCCAGCAAGAGCGGGGGGTGAATCACCGGCACCGTCGAACGCCCACATTGCTCACACGCACTGATTGCCACCTGGCGCCAGTGCAGCAAGCGCTTGTCGGCGCGTTCGTCTTTGAGGCGCACTTCGCAGCGCTCGCTGAAGATCGGTGTGATGGCATTGACGCCCAGTTCAGTGGCCTTCTGGATCGCCCAATCCATGCGCTCGCCCCGGGACAGGCCCTGGCCGAGGTGAATATGCAGGGGCGATTCGGCCTGGCCGGCAAAGCTATCCGTGAGTTGCACGGTGACGCGTTTTTTACCGACTTCCAGCAAGGTGCCACGAAACTCCTGGCCGGAGCCGTCGAACAATTGCACGGCATCGCCTTCACTCATGCGCAGCACACGGCTGATGTAATGCGCCTGGGCTTCGGGCAGTTCGTGGTCACCGAGACTCAGCGGGGTGTCGGTGAAAAAGCGGGACAGTCTCATGTCTGTTCTCTGAAGAGGTTGTTTATGTAGGAGCGAGGGGGACGCCTAGTTCTTGCTCGCGAAAAATGTACATCCGACGCAGCGGTGCGCCTGGAATGCCTTCGCGAGCAAGCTCGCTCCTACAAGGATTTCGGCAATCAACCCGGATCACGGAAGCCCGGGTGAAAATCTTTGGGCACCGCCACACTGACCTTGCTGTTGGTGGCGATATCTATCCCCTCGCTGGCCACCTCGGCCAGAAAGTCGATCTGCTCCGGGGTAATCACATACGGCGGCAGGAAATACACCACGCTGCCCAGTGGCCGCAACAGCGCACCGCGCTCCAGCGCGTGCTCGAAGACCTTCAGGCCACGGCGCTCCTGCCACGGGTAGGCGGCCTTGGTGGCTTTGTCCTGCACCATCTCGATAGCCAGCACCATGCCGGTCTGGCGCACTTCGGACACGTGAGGATGGTCGACCAAGTGCGCGGTGGCGGTCGCCATGCGCTGGGCCAGGGCCTTGTTGTTTTCGATGACGTTGTCTTCTTCAAAGATATCCAGCGTCGCCAACGCCGCCGCACAGGCCAGCGGGTTGCCTGTGTAGCTGTGGGAGTGCAGGAAGGCACGCAGGGTCGGGTAGTCGTCGTAGAAGGCGCTGTAGACCTCTTCGGTGGTGACCACGGCGGCCAGTGGCAGGTAACCGCCGGTGAGCGCCTTGGACAGGCACAGGAAGTCCGGGCGGATGCCGGCCTGTTCACAGGCGAACATGCTGCCGGTGCGGCCAAAGCCCACGGCGATCTCGTCGTGGATCAAGTGCACGCCATAGCGGTCGCAGGCTTCGCGCAGCAGCTTGAGGTACACGGGGTGGTACATGCGCATGCCACCGGCACCCTGGATCAGCGGCTCGACGATCACGGCAGCGACGGTGTCGTGATGCTCGGCCAGGGTCTGCTCCATCGCCAGGAACATGTTGCGCGAGTGTTCTTCCCAGCTCATGCCTTCGGGGCGCAGGTAGCAGTCCGGGCTCGGCACCTTGATAGTGTCGAGCAGCAACGCCTTGTAGGTCTCGGTAAACAGCGGCACGTCGCCCACCGACATCGCGGCGATGGTTTCGCCGTGGTAGCTGTTGGTGAGGGTGACGAAGCGCTTTTTGTTCGGCTGGCCGCGGTTGAGCCAGTAGTGGAAGCTCATCTTCAGCGCCACTTCGATGCAGGACGAACCGTTATCGGCGTAGAAGCAGCGGGTCAGCCCTTCGGGCGTCATCGCGACCAGGCGTTCGGACAGCTCGATCACCGGTTGATGGCTGAAACCGGCGAGGATCACGTGCTCCAGCTGATCGACCTGATCCTTGATACGCTGGTTGATCCGTGGGTTGGCGTGGCCGAATACGTTGACCCACCAGGAACTGACGGCATCGAGGTAGCGCTTGCCTTCGAAGTCTTCCAGCCATACGCCTTCACCGCGCTTGATGGGCACCAGGGGCAATTGCTGGTGGTCTTTCATCTGGGTGCAGGGATGCCACAGCACCGCGAGGTCGCGTTGCATCCACTGGTTATTCAAGCCCATCGGTGATCTCCTCGAAGCGGTCCTGCGGCGGGCGCAGGCGAAACAATCGCGCAAGCCTATGCAATGGTGGCTTGGGTCACAAGCCATTGTGGGGAAATTCGCGGTAAATGCAGGACGGTCTGTCACGTTTCCCAGGGATAGTCTTAATCCCTTGTTAATTTATGATGCCTAGCCTCGTTATCGTATTTTTCGATATTTCAAAGCAAAATTTTCCGCTTTAATTCGATAGGTAAAGCGCTAGTCTTGGGCACAGTTCTTACGGGATTAAGTACATGCAGCTACGTAATTCGCCGGCCCGCTATGGTTGGGTCAGCATGGTTCTGCACTGGGGCGTAGCCCTGGTGGTGTTCGGTTTATTTGCCCTGGGCTTGTGGATGGTCGGACTCGATTACTACAGCGCCTGGCGCAAAGATGCGCCCGACTTGCACAAGAGCATTGGCATCACGCTGTTCGCCATCATGCTGGTGCGGATCGTCTGGCGCCTGGTCAGCCCGCCGCCGCCACCACTGGCCAGCTATAGCCGCATGACGCGGATCGGCGCCGCGTTTGGGCACGCGTTCCTTTATGTCGGGCTGTTTGCCGTGATGATTGCCGGTTACCTGATTTCCACCGCAGACGGTGTCGGTATCCCGGTGTTTGGCCTGTTTGAAATTCCTGCCGTGGTTTCCGGTCTACCGGACCAGGCAGATACCGCCGGTTGGGTGCATCTGTACCTGGCCTGGGTGCTGGTGGTTTTCGCCGGCTTGCACGGTGTGGCGGCACTGAAACACCATTTTATCGATCGTGATGCGACCCTTGCGCGAATGCTGGGACGCAAAGCCTGATGTTCAACCTCGACTCACAAGGAATAGAAAGCATGTTGAAAAAAACACTCGCTGCGCTGGCAATCGGTTCTGCCCTGCTGTCCGCAGGTTCGGCGATGGCCGCTGACTACGTGATCGACAAGGAAGGCCAGCACGCCTTCGTCGATTTCAAAATCAGCCACCTGGGTTACAGCTACATCACCGGTACCTTCAAGGACCTGGATGGCAAGTTCAGCTTTGACGCCGCCAAGCCCGAAGACGCCAAGATTGAAGTCAACGTGCGTACTGCCAGCGTGTTCTCCAACCACGCCGAGCGCGACAAGCACGTCAACAGCAAGGACTTCCTGGAGTCGGGCAAATTCCCTGATGCCAAGTTCGTTTCCACCAGCGTCAAGCCAACTGGCAAAAATGCTGATGGCAAGCTGACTGCTGATGTGACCGGGGACCTGACCTTCCACGGCGTGACCAAGCCGATCCTGGTCAAAGCCACGTTCCTGGGCGAAGGCAAGGATCCATGGGGCGGCTACCGTGCCGGCTTCGAAGGCACCACCAACATCAGCCGCAAGGAATTCAACAAAGACGGCATGGACGTAGGTCCACAGTCTGACAACGTGCAGTTGTACATCACGTTTGAAGGTGTGAAAGCGAAGTAATGCTTCGTATGTAGGAGCGAGCTTGCTCGCGAGGGCCGCAAGGACACCGCGTTAAACCAGGATGCCCGCGTTATCGTTGACGACCTTCGCGAGCTAGCTCCTACAGGCAAAAAAAACCCGTATCTCACGATACGGGTTTTTTTTATGCTTCGCGGTTGCGAGTCAGCAGCGCTGGTTTCTCACCACGAGGGCGGCCTGGCAGTTGATCCAACTGCTCAGGTGTCGGGAAGCGATCCGCTTTCGACTCCTTGTGGATGATCTTCGGCGCCGGGCCACCCCGTGGGTTTTGTACTGCAGGCTCGGACGAGCGAGGCTGATCGTCACGGGCAGGGCGGCGGTTGTTGCTGCGTGAATCTTCGCGACGGGCCTGGCCGTCACGCGGTGCGCCATTGCGCGGGCCGCTGCGCTTGGCAGGCGGGGTACCGGTGGTGCCGCCGCTGCTGTTGCGCGGGGCGTTCTGGCGACCGCCCTGTGGCTGGCCGCTACGTGGAGCGCCTGCGCCCTGGGCAGGAGCCCCTGGACGACGGCCACGGCCCTGGGCCGGTTTGGCCTGGGGCACGTAGTCGACGCGGTTACCGAAGTTATCGATATCGTCGTCAAGGAACTCGTCCGGGGCGCGGTCGGCCGCGGCGCGTGGTGGCTGGCTCGGCTGGCGCTGTTCGCGGGCCGGGGTGCCTTCACGGGGCTTCTGCTCACGGGCCGGGCGTTCGCCACGGCTGCTGCTCGCGGTTTTTTCCTTGCCCTTGTCCTTGCCTTTGTCGCGACGACCACCGCCACCACCGCCGCCGTTCGGGCCATCGCCCTTCGGACCACGTGGGTTGCGCGGGTTGCGCACATCCGGACGCTCGCGCGCTTCTGGCTTCTCGGCCTCCACGGCGCTGGCATCGAAGCCCATCAGGTCGCCATCGGCGATTTTCTGCTTGGTCATGCGCTCGATGCTTTTCAGCAGTTTTTCTTCGTCCGGCGCGACCAGCGAAATGGCCTCGCCCGAACGACCGGCACGGCCCGTACGGCCGATACGGTGTACATAGTCTTCATCGACGTTTGGCAGCTCGAAGTTGACCACGTGTGGTAACTGGTCGATATCCAGGCCGCGTGCGGCGATATCGGTGGCCACCAGGATACGCACGCTGCCGGCCTTGAAGTCGGCCAGGGCTTTGGTGCGCGCGTTCTGGCTCTTGTTGCCGTGGATGGCGACGGCGGTGAGGCCGTGCTTGTCCAGGTACTCGGCCAGGCGGTTGGCGCCGTGCTTGGTACGGGTGAACACCAGCACCTGTTCCCACGCGCCGTGGGTGATCAGGTGCGCCAGCAGCGAGCGCTTGTGGCTGGCGGCCAGGCGGAACACGCGTTGCTCGATACGCTCGACCGTGGTGTTCGGCGGCGTGACTTCGATGCGCTCGGGGTTGTGCAGCAGCTTGCCGGCCAGGGCGGTGATGTCGTTGGAGAACGTTGCCGAGAACAGCAGGTTCTGACGTTTGGCCGGCAGGCGGGCGAGGACCTTTTTCACGTCATGGACAAAGCCCATGTCGAGCATGCGGTCGGCTTCGTCCAGCACGAGGATTTCCACGTGGGACAAATCGACGCTGCCTTGGCCGCACAGGTCGAGCAAGCGACCCGGGCAGGCCACCAGTACATCGACGCCACGGGACATGGCCTGAACCTGAGGGTTCATGCCGACGCCGCCGAAGATGCAGGCGCTGACGAACTTCAAGTCGCGGGCATACAGCTTGAAGCTGTCGTGCACCTGAGCGGCGAGTTCGCGGGTTGGGGTCAGGACCAGTACACGCGGTTGGCGCGGGCCGTGACGTTGGGATTTGTCCGGGTGACCGTTGGGAAACAACCGCTCCAGGATCGGGAGGGCGAAACCGCCGGTTTTACCAGTACCTGTCTGAGCCGCGACCATCAGGTCGCGACCTTGCAACACGGCGGGAATGGCCCGCTGTTGCACCGGAGTAGGCTCGGTATAGCCCGCTGCCTCGATGGCGCGGACTAAAGCCTCGGAGAGACCGAGGGAAGCAAAGGACATGAGTAATCCTGTTTTAGTTAGGGCTTGGCCCAAAGGGATAATCTTGCCGGGCGTGAATGGCGCTTAGGGGAGCGCAACCCCGTCCGGTCCTGCTGCGTCTGGCGGGCACTCCACCGGCTCGCGCGGGCTGCAAAGCTGCGCAGTAGCTGGGTTGGGTGCCGTTTTCAAGACCCGAGCGGCCGGGCGTAAGCCTGGCGGAAAGGCCGCAGTATAACAGAGCAATCACTGCGCGCTGCTTTCCTGCTGCTCAACGGCGTGTTCGGGGGCTGGCATGGGGGCCGTTTGCTCGTGCATCCGGCCATATTTGGCGCTCAATGTGGCATAGGCGGGCTCTTGCTTGAAGCGCTTGAGCTCGGCGGCAAAGCGTTGCACCAGCAGGTCCATGCCTGCGCCACGGCGTACCGCAAGAAATTGCTGCTGGCGGCTGACCACCACCGATGCCTGGCTGACTTTACCTTCCAGGCCCAGGGCCTTGAGCACGTGGTGCCCCACGCGCCGGTCAGTCACCACCATATCGACGCGCCCCAGCATGAGTTTGCCAAAGTTGGCTTCATGGCTGGGGGCGGGTTCGCGCTGGAAGGTGTTGGACTTACTGAACGCGTCGCCATAAAGGTAGCCAGGGGAAACGCCAACGGTCAGGCCGCGCAGGTCGTCGAGCGTGGCGGCGGGGTGAGGGCGTTCGTTGGCATAGAACAAGACAAATTCGACTTCCGACAACGGCTCGCTGGGATAGAGCAGCAACGCGTCGCGCTCCTGGCTGTGAAAGATATCCAGCGCGCCGTCGGCGTGGCCCTGCTCGAGCATCGCCAGGCAGCGCTTCCAAGGGAGGAACTGCCATTGCACATCCACCCCCAGGCGCTGGAACACGATCAGGGTGGTTTCATAATCCAGGCCGGCCATGGTGCCGTTGTCTTCGTAGACATAGGGCGCCCAGGGTTCGGTGACAATGCGCAGTTTCTCGCCATGAGCGGCCAGGCTCAGGCAAGAAAACAGCACAGCGGTCAACAGCTTGAAGAGGACGGGCATACCCTGAGGTTACGACGCTCCCCGAAGAAAGAGAAGCTCTGGCACGCGCATTGGCGGGCGGTCCTACTTCGCAGGAGCGTTCAGCAGGTGTTCGTGGATCGCGGCCCGGCGCTCACCCAGAATCAAACGCACCACGGGGTTGGCGAACCAGTGTTCCAACTGGTGGGCATCAATCGGGCGCTTCTGGCGTTCTTCCTGGTTTTGTCGGGCCTTGTCCCACCAAACCGGGCCGCACGCCTGGTCGAACTCGTTTTCGTGTTCGTAGCAGCCGTAGAGAATCTCGCGGATGAACTGTTGCTGATGCTTGGGCAGCAGCAGGGTGATCAGCTTGTACATCAAACGCTGCAAACGCGGCGGGCGCGGCAGGTGCGAGGAGACTTGGCGCGTATCGGCCAGGGCTTGCACACTGGTGGGCGCGCTGGCGTGCTTGGCGATCCACGCCTTGACCTTGGCCCGGAACAGCTGTTTGCGGCTCCAGTAGTGGTGGATCAGGTCCGGGCACTCGCGCACCTTGAGGGTACGGTAGGCGGCGATGGACAGGCAGAACTCTTCCAGGGTGTAGGCGCCCTGGGCGTGGGGGAACAGTTCATCCATCAACTCGATGGAGTGGTCGAGGATGTGCGCATCCTGTTGGGTCAGGCCCATGACGCCGGAGTTGAGGGTCATCATGTCATCGTCGGCCACGCCCATGTCCAGCAGGCGCTGGCGCAGGGCGGTGTAGAGGATGCTTTCGTGATTGTCGCCGTACTTGGTGTAGAAAGCGTTGCACAGCAGGGTGCCGGGCTGTACGCGTTCGAACAGGGCCATGGGCGAATGATGGAAGAAGGTGTCGGTGTCGATGAGCAATGCTACCGGGGATTCTTGCAGCACCTGGCGCAGCACCACGTGTTTGGTGCGAAAGTGATAGCCGTGGGGCTCGCTCCAGCGTTTGCGGGTGGCCTCGTCCAGCGGGCGGACGCGCACCGGCAGCAAGCGATAGGGTTCGGGGTTGTCGCTGAATACCTGAATGTCGATGTTCGCGTCCGGCGTGTCCTGCAGGAATGCCAGTGCGCTGGCGATGCTGAATACGGCTTCCTGATGGTAGGTGTCGGCGCCGAAGACCAGGTAGACCAGTTGCGGGCGGGACGTCGAGGGCACTGTATTCATGGACTGCGGGGTTCCGTGGGTAACGTAAAACGACAAAGGCCCTCGTCAGAACGAGGGCCTTGGTACAACCGGTCAAGCGTTAACGTGGCAGCTTGAGGTTGTTCCAGATGGCAAGGCTGGGTTCAGCCTGGTTCAGGGTATAGAAATGCAACCCTGGTGCACCACCTTGCAACAATTGCTCACACATCTCGGTGATGACCTGCTCGCCGAACGCCTGGATGCTTTTGACGTCATCGCCATAGGCTTCCAGTTGCTTGCGCACCCAGCGCGGGATCTCGGCACCGCAGGCGTCGGAGAAGCGCGCCAGCTTGCTGTAATTGGTGATCGGCATGATGCCCGGCACGATCGGGATGTTCACGCCCATCGCCCGTACACGCTCGACGAAGTAGAAGTAGCTGTCGGCGTTGAAGAAATACTGGGTGATCGCACTGTCGGCGCCGGCATTGGCCTTGCGCACGAAGTTCTGCAAATCGTCTTCGAAATTGCGCGCCTGGGGGTGCATCTCCGGGTAAGCGGCTACTTCGACATGGAAGTGATCGCCACTTTCTTCGCGGATGAAGCTCACCAGATCGTTGGCGTAGCGCAGCTCACCGCTGGCCATGCCCATACCCGATGGCAGGTCGCCACGCAGGGCAACGATGCGCTTGATGCCGGCGGCTTTGTATTGGGTCAGCAGGCTACGCAGGTCGGCCTTGCTGTCGCCCACGCAGGACAAATGCGGAGCGGCGGGAACTTTGACTTCACTTTCAAGCTGCAACACGGTGTTGATCGTGCGATCACGGGTCGAACCGCCAGCGCCGTAGGTGCAGGAGAAGAAGTCAGGGCTGAAGCTGGCCAACTGCTTGGCAGTTGCCATCAGTTTTTCATGCCCAGCATCGGTCTTGGTCGGGAAGAACTCGAAGCTGTAGCGACGGTCTTGGGACATGGTCATACCCTTGGAAACTCGAAAGCCTGGAAGGCATACACAATCGATGCGGGTGCCTGGCTTTCTGTGGGAGCTGGCTTGCCTGCGATAGCATCCGCTCGGTGTTACTGGAACACCGAGGCGTCTGCATCGCGGGCAAGCCCGGCTCCCACAGAAGAGCCGGCGCCAGCAAGGCCGATCAGTAGCGGTAAGCGTGCGGCTTGAACGGGCCTTCAACCGTCACGCCGATGTAGTCGGCCTGGGTCTTGGTCAGTTGAGTCACCACGCCGCCGAAGCCGCGGACCATTTCCAGGGCCACTTCTTCGTCGAGTTTCTTCGGCAGTACTTCCACAGTCAGGCGCTCGGCTTTCTGGGCTGGCGACAGGTCGGCGTACTTCTGTTCGAACAGGAAGATCTGCGCCAGCACCTGGTTGGCGAACGAGCCATCCATGATGCGGCTTGGGTGACCAGTGGCGTTGCCCAGGTTCACCAGGCGGCCTTCGGCCAGCAGGATCAGGTAGTCATCGTTCTGTGGGTCGAAATCACCAGCGCCGGTACGGTGAACCTTGTGTACCTGCGGCTTCACTTCTTCCCATGCCCAGTTCTTGCGCATGAAAGCGGTGTCGATCTCATTGTCGAAGTGACCGATGTTGCAGACAACGGCGCGCTTCTTCAGGGCCTTGAGCATGTTCGCATCGCACACATTCACGTTACCGGTGGTGGTGACGATCAGGTCGATCTTGCCCAGCAGGGCTTTGTCGATGCTGGCTTCGGTGCCGTCGTTCTGGCCGTTGATGAACGGCGAAACCACTTCGAAACCGTCCATGCAGGCTTGCATGGCGCAGATCGGGTCGACTTCGGAGACCTTGACGATCATGCCTTCCTGACGCAGGGACTGGGACGAGCCCTTGCCCACGTCACCGTAGCCGATCACCAGGGCTTGCTTGCCCGACAGCAGGTGGTCGGTGCCGCGCTTGATCGCATCGTTCAGGCTGTGACGGCAGCCGTACTTGTTGTCGTTCTTGCTCTTGGTCACCGAGTCGTTGACGTTGATGGCCGGGATTTTCAGCTCGCCCTTGGCCAGCATGTCCAGCAGGCGGTGTACGCCGGTGGTGGTCTCTTCGGTCACGCCGTGGACGCGGTCGAGGATCTGCGGGTATTTCTTGTGCAGCAACTCGGTGAGGTCGCCGCCGTCGTCAAGGATCATGTTGGCATCCCAAGGCGCGCCATCTTTGAGGATGGTTTGCTCCAGGCACCACTCGTACTCTTCTTCGGTCTCGCCTTTCCAGGCGAATACCGGGATACCGGCAGCAGCGATAGCGGCAGCGGCCTGGTCTTGAGTCGAGAAGATATTGCAGGACGACCAACGCACTTCGGCACCCAGAGCAACCAGGGTTTCGATCAGCACGGCAGTCTGGATGGTCATGTGGATGCAGCCGAGAATCTTGGCGCCCTTGAGCGGCTGCTCAGCGGCGTACTTGCGGCGCAGGCCCATCAGGGCTGGCATTTCGGATTCGGCGATAAAGGTTTCGCGACGGCCCCAGGCAGCAAGGGACATGTCGGCGACTTTGTAGTCGTTGAAATCTGCAGGCGTCATTACAGCGCTCATAGAGAGCCTCCATTCGTAGTGTGCGAATGGGCGCCGTTGTGCGTTTAGTATCAGGCCAGGGCAACCAGGCCGGACAACGCCCCATCCGAGCCTGACAGGTTGAACCTGCTGCAGCGCCCCTCGGACAGGTGGCGGGAGAACGGTATCAATCGAAGATGACCGTTTTGAAGCGGAGGCGATTATAGCCGTGTAAGCGGCACTTCCCAAGCCTTTCTGTCGGCGGCATGAAGATCGTTCATGGGCTTGATAGCTAATGGTTCATAGAGCTTGGGTCCTTGCTCTGCCATGATGTTGCCTATCATTTGGCAAGACGCTTTGGAGTGACCATGAACTTCCACACCCGCAAATGGGTAAAACCCGAAGACCTCAACCCCAACGGCACACTGTTCGGCGGCAGTCTGTTGCGCTGGATCGACGAAGAAGCGGCCATCTACGCCATTGTCCAACTCGGCAACCAGCGCGTGGTCACCAAGTACATCTCGGAAATCAACTTTGTCAGCGCCTCGCGCCAGGGCGACATCATCGAGCTGGGGATCACGGCCACCGAGTTTGGTCGTACCTCTATTACCCTGACCTGTGAAGTGCGTAACAAGATCACGCGCAAAAGCATCCTGACGGTAGAAAAAATGGTCTTCGTCAACCTCGGCGAAGACGGTTTGCCCGCGCCTCACGGCCGTACAGAGATCAAGTACGTCAAGGATCAGTTCCAGGAAGACGGCCTCAGCGAGTAATCCCGCGCAGGACCAGTGAACGCTCTTCATCAACCATAGGTCGTACCTGAACATCGCCCCCCGTTCAGGTATCACCATGGCTACGCAAGAAGACGGCAAGACCCCCAACCTGTCCCAGGAAGAGCAGCAGGACGTCGACAAGAACCAGCCGCCCCGCGCAGCGGTATTGCACGAAATCATTCGTACCCAGGGCGACCAGGAGCTGGAGCGCAGTGTCGCCGCGTTGTGGTGGTCGGCCTTGGCAGCCGGGCTGACCATGGGCTTGTCACTGATGGCCATGGGGCTGCTCAATTCACGCCTGCCTGAGGGCGAAGCCTTCAAGGTAATTGCCAGCTTCGGCTACTGCGCGGGCTTCCTCGCGGTGATCCTGGCACGCCAGCAACTGTTTACCGAAAACACCCTGACCGCCGTGCTACCGGTGATGAGCAAGCCAACCCTGGCGAATGCCGGGCGTCTGTTGCGGCTGTGGTCAGTGGTGCTGGTGGGCAACCTGTGTGGCACCTTGCTGGTGGCATACGTGATGCTGCACCTGCCGATCTTCGATACCAAGACCGACCTGGCCTTCCTCGAGATCGGGCGCAAGGTCATGGAGAACGACCCCGCGCAGATGTTCGCCAAGGGCATCGTCTCCGGTTGGATGATCGCCACCATGGTCTGGATGATCCCGTCGATGGAGAGTGCCAAGCTGTGGATCATCATTCTGATCACCTACTTCATGGCTCTGGGTGACTTCACCCATATCGTCGTCGGTTCAGCCGAAGTGTCCTACCTGGTATTTGCCGGCGAGTTGCCATGGAAGGATTTCTGGCTGGTCTTCGCCGGGCCGACCCTGGCCGGCAACATCATCGGCGGCAGTTTCATCTTCGCGTTGATCAGCCATGCGCAGGTTCGCAGCGAAAGCAGCCTGCCAGGTAAAAAGGCTGCGGACCCGAGGCATCCGCAGCAGATCAACAAGGATCAGTGATGCTCAGGCGTGGCCTGGGGTTCGTCCCGGGTCACGTGCTTGACCAGCTTGCCGATGCTCAACCCCTGCAACAGGATCGAAGACAGCACCACGATGTAGGTGATGCTCAGCAACAAGTCACGCTCCGGGCCCAGAGGCAGGGCCAAGGCCAGTGCTACCGAAACCCCGCCGCGCAAGCCACCCCAGGTAAGGATACGGATAGTGCCGCGCGGTACCGTGCGCCAACGGCGCAGCAACAGGATCGCCGGGGCCACGGTCAGCAGGCGCGAGAGCAGGATCGCCACTGCCAGCAGGCTGGCCGCGAACACGTGCAGCCAGTTGAATGGCAATAGCAGCAGCTCCATGCCGATCAGCGCAAACAGCAAGGCATTGAGCATGTCATCGAGCAGTTCCCAGAAACCATCCAGGTAGCGACGCGTCATGTCGTTCATCGCCAGTTTGCGCCCCAGGTTGCCGATGATCAGCCCCGCGACCACCATCGCAATCGGTGCGGACACATGCAGCTCCGAGGCCATGGCCGAGCCGCCGATCACCAGGGCGAGGGTCAGCATGACTTCGATCTGGTGCTGTTCGATGCTCTTGATCATCAGGTACACGAGATAGCCGATCAGCCCGCCAAACAGCACGCCGCCAATGGCTTCGTGGGCAAACAGCATGGCCGTGGCGCTCACGGTGGGCGTCTCACCCAACTGCGCGATACCCAGCAGCACGGTAAACACCACCACGGCGGTGCCGTCATTGAACAGCGATACGGTCTATATAGACACCTAAAACCTATGCCGTACATGTGACCATGTGGACAGACACCTTTCCATGGAGCGTGCCGGCTACCTTGAACGCGCATCAGAGCAGACTTCAGAAAGCTTCAGGCAAGCATGGACATAGGGAGAGAGCCTATACACATGACTAGAAGGATGAGGGGCAATGGAATTTGGCTGGGCGATTGCTCTAGCAGCTCGGCGCTCCAGGACTCGGGGCACTATTCCAGAGTAGGAATGAGCCTGTGAGTCAAAATAGAACTTGCATGATGTAGGCGACCGGACGTAATGAATTGCCCGATGCGAAGTTGATATTAAACCTTCTTAGAACTGGACGATTGCGAGACAAGGTGCATTGCCAGCTTCCTGACGGGAGAACGAATGTTGGCAATGAGGCATCCCAACATTCGTACTCTGGAAACTTTGCCAAGAGACTCAGCCAATGGAACTGACCAGCCTTGGCTTACGCAGCCTTACAATCTCCCTTTCAAGCTCGTCGATGTATCGGACAAGCATCAACTCGCGACTACGAACTCCGTCGCACTCATTTTTGAGGTCGGCAATTTCCCGGTTCTTAGCTTTGAGTTTGTCTTTTTCCTGCTGAGCGGAAGCTTTCTTTGGTGGGGGCTTCTGCGCAGCCGCTGCGTCCCTGACGGCTTGCCTCAGCGCCGCGAACTGAGGGCGATCAGCTCTGATCGACCCCCTAGTTCTCCCAGCCTCAAGCGCGACCAAGTCATAGGTGATAGGCATGTTTCTGCTGACGATCAGCGGTTTGCCAGCAAGGATTCTATTTAAGGCATCCCAAAAGATGATTAGATCGCAGAGTTCGGTCATGCTTGGATCCCCAGGCGAGTAGCGAAGGATGACAACTCATACTGCGTCTGAAGCTCTGCAGTGTGCTCCATGCTTCCTTGGTTGCAGGCCTCTACGGTCACATTCTGAAGGGCAATAAGCTTGAGGAGTTTTGGCTTGATAACGACTGCAGAAGCGCAGCCATCACAGCCTAGGAGATCAACGGTAATACGTTTAGTACAAATGCTATTCGACGTACACCCGCCCAGTGGTGTGGCGCGATACGATAGCTGACCTTTGTTCACTCGCTTGAGGGTTTCATCGAAACGCTCTGCATAGTTCAACTTGAGCAACGCTTTCTTGCCATGGATTTGAGCCCAGACGCCATGAGCGCCATAGAGAGCCTCTTCTGACATAATCACCTCATTAGTATATTGCCAGGATGCAACGTGACGTTCAGACTCTTGGAAAAGAGCTACCATGCTATCTTTCTTGCCGCTAAAAGCTTTAAGGATGTCGGGCGCGTAGATAGATCCACGACTATAGTATTTGGTCATGACTATACTTATGTGCTTGAGCATGGACTTCAGGGCTGGAAGGGTAACGATTCCGCTTCTGATTGCGTAAATTGCAGTAGAGCGCCGAAGCTGGTGAATGCTTAGAGGCCATGCGTTTCCGATATTGACTTCACTGGTTGCATTCCAGATGCGCAATGGATCAACGTTCTTAAGCTCCACCATATCGGCGGAGTTGATTGTCGGAGTGGTAAGCCTCCGTTGGAAACGAGATGGTTCATAGTTCCCGGCGACCGGTTCATCTGAGTTAATGGTCGCCGCATCCAGTACAGTGTTGCTGAAAGGGAAATACGCGGTAGAGATAAAAACATACTGATCGTCTGGGAACATTCCGTTACAAGCTAAAATCGTTTTACAGACGTGAGACGCTGCCGCAAATGGCAACTCAACGTCAGATGATGAATACCAGTCCACATGTTTTCTTCTTTTATGCAGTTTGGTCGTGAAACCATGCAGACTTCTAGAAATCACCACCCCATTTTTTATGTCTTGCCGAAGTGCGCTAAGCCGCAAGGAATAAAGTTCAGACCGCCTCATGCCTGTGAAGGAGTAAATCAACATTGCTGAACAATAGTTTATGACGCCAAAATGTCCCAACAGCTCCTTTTTGTCCGTGATATTGTTGGCATCTGCGTAGTTAGCGAGATCGCAGTGAGCTAGAGCTTTTACGAAACTTTCTTTATGGTCTTCTGATGGAGCTGTGCCGTGGTCGTTATTCCATGAGATCAGCACTGCCAGCTGTTGTAATTGTCCGCGATGCTCCATGTAATTGGCGATCTTCTTTTTGTACTCGACAAGCAACTCAACGTAGATGGCAGTAGGTATTACCAGTGTTTGGTCGTTTTTAGTGTTTTTAGAGAGGGGCGGTGCCTGGAATTTAGCCACTGCAGGCTTAAATCCCAGGTATCTAAACGGCAGCATTGAAATCTTTGGCAGCAAGTCTTCAAGTGCTGCCGCATTGCTCTTAGCTTGTTCAAGGCACAGCTTATGGATGCCTTTTACGTGCTCGATTGAAGACAAGGCTTGGAATACCGATATGTTGTTTTGGTAGCAATACTTTCGTGCTTTTTGCAGAACCAGGTTGTACCTGTTCATGGAGTCGACACCTAGCGGTGTTCCAGGTGATTTATAAGCGTGCCTGTCCAAGGCAAGCAGAATGCTCTTGGACTGTTTCAGATTGGTTCCCCAATTTGTCTCGGTGTGCTCTCCCTCGTAACCCAAATAAACAACCTTTCTTTGCGATATCCCTCGCTCGCGCCCCTGAATCGGCCAAGTGTTCTCCCAAAATTCGACTGGGGTACCGTCAGCCTGGGTCGCGACCACGAAATAATCCGATGGATATACATAATCTTCAGCAGATGCCGACCAAGGTGTTTGCTCGGAATCCAAATATTCAGTTAGAAAAAATTTTGCAAACTGCATTACAGAACCCCAATTTCAGAAAATATTCGTAGCTTGTTTTGCCAGTAGGGAGTCAGGTTTTCAAATTCGAAAACATCAATTCGAATCTGAGTAATCTCTGCCGCGAGGGAGGGGTTGCCCTCCATTTTCTTGATAATCCAGTAGATCTTATTCAAGGTGAGATCAAAAACCTGGCCATGTTCTGTTGGGCTGATCTGTATCAGCCGAAGCTGTTCTATGATGTAGGCCATGCTTAATAGTTTGTGGGCATCTTGGGCATTAAAATGAATTAAGTTGCTATCACAAAATAAGCAGCCAAGGAAGTTGCGGCAGTTTGGCTGAATTGAAACTTCATCCAGCTGCTTTGCTGGTATGAGTTGACCATCACATGACCCAGCTTGAGTCGTTCGAGCTGCCTGCTGCTGCTCTACGCTGGCCAGAATCAAGCCCAAATTGGTGAAGAAGGCTCCAGCTTGAGCAATGTTGTCTGCAACGTTACCTGCCTGGTAACTGGCAAGGGCGGTGCCCAGAGTGTGGTTTGCATCCGCAGCGGCGGCTTCGATGCCATGATGCGTGGTTTTATAATGATGGTGGTAGGCGCGGAGCTCCCGAAACCCAAAGATCGTAAGATTTGGATCCACCAGACGCCTAAGCTGTTTTCCTACAGTTGATGAGTAGCCATTGTCTAGAGGGAGTGGGCCGTTCTTGCGACCAAACGTACCAAAAAGATACTTGAAATCGTGACCATCAACGAGAGTTTCCCTGATTCGCAGATATGCGCGAAAGTGCACAAGAAATCTCGCCTCGAACGACAAGTCTAACTCGGTATGGCTACGCCATTTGATCGTTCGAAAACTTTGTATAACCGTATCAACAGACGATGTTGCATCCCAAGGTATTGCGCCCACTGGAGACTCGTTTCCCTCAGTGTACAAAATGAACATGAACAAGAAACAGTCGTGAGCGACTTTGCATAACTGCAATTGCTCCGTTTTGGTCAGTATTCTATCGAGGGAAATGAGTTTTTCATTATTTGCTGCATCTTGGATCCAACCTCTGTCTTTTAGAAGGTCAAATACGATTTGGAATCCATCTGAAGCGTCGTTCCCTGTTGCTTGCACGTGATTCAGCACATCACGCCTAATTGAGCTCAAAATCCTACCCGGTGTTTTATTGGTCTGGTAATGTAAGA
Organism: Pseudomonas sp. PA-7-1E; assembly: GCF_021605325.1. Lineage (NCBI taxonomy): Bacteria > Pseudomonadati > Pseudomonadota > Gammaproteobacteria > Pseudomonadales > Pseudomonadaceae > Pseudomonas > Pseudomonas sp. PA-7-1E. Next base: position 8,847 of record NZ_WKFA01000005.1, on the reverse strand, counting down.
TCGCCGACTCAGACATCACAGGGTAATAGCAGGAAGTAAACCAATAAGTATGCCCAAAACCTTTCAGGGCGACAGGTACACTTTGTGTTCCCTCCATGAATGCGCTAATAGAGTCAAACAGGCCGCGCGCACCTGCTAAGGTCGGAAGAAATGCGTCTTCGGACGGAACTTCAGTATTGATTTTCTCATTATTACTGTATCCAGGATGTTGTATACCAATACCTACGTTATGAGTATGTTCTGGATAGAACTTCTCAGCTGATTGCATTGCGACCGTGAGTTTGCGTTGTGGGGTGTTTCGACGCTCAGGATCTGCTGTCGAACAAAGGTGGCGAGAGTATTCCACAAGTGCAAGGTGATAGTCTTCAATACTATCAAGCGCTGCTGGATGGCCATTTGTATCGCACCAGTCCAAAAACATAGCCGTTCGACTCCAATCCTCATGCACAGATGCAGGTCGTAGTATGCGAAAGTATTGCTCTACTATGCTTATAGCCCAGTTTAGAACAGCCTGTATTCTGCTGTAGGAGACTGTTTGGAGATCCACGAACGCTGGGTTGTAGGGCCTTGCCTTGACTCTTACGTGATATAGATACGCGCCGACATTTAGCCGGTGCACAGTCGCGCCACATCGAAGTGACAACTGCAATGAGGCGACAGGAATTTCATCCAATAGTCGCATGCATTCGTCGTAACTACTTTCGTCCAGATTTATTTGGCGCGAAACGAAAGCCACTTGTTCTGCCATTAATTCGCTTCCCAGGTGGTTCGGAGCTTTGCCTCCAAATAGGATTCGAACTTTCTTTGAGCTACTGCTTTTATTTGTTTCTTGCGTACGCTATTAATATAGTTTTCAGTCTCCTCTATGCTTGAATGGGCAAGCCTTTCGGAAACAATATTCAGGAGTTCAAGCCACGTGATACTACCAGAGTTGAGGCGATCAAGATTGTCAATCACTACGTTTTCACTGAACGATGCGCGCAAGTTGTGGAAGCGAACTTTAAATGTATTACCCGATTGCGCTAGCGCAGGGTTTAATTGCTGAAAGATAAAAGCTTGTACGGACTTCCCTACGCGTTGACTTCGATATTCACTTGCGAAAGTATCGTCTCCCTTGGCGTAATACGGTGCTCCGGTTTTTGTCAAAAAAATATAGGTGCTCTTCGCATTAGAGTAAAAGGATTTATCCTTGCGTGCTGCGTACCTCTCAGAAACGAGATATGTTTTGAGAGCTAACACAAGCCATCCAGGGATCAGTATCGGAAATCTTTTCTGAAATTTACTATCTGCGAATCCCTGTTCGCCGACCACTACTGGATGGTAGTCACTTCCGTCGTAGTCATCCAAAGCACTAGCTTGTAGCGTGAATACTGTTTGAAGCCTAGCTCCCGTAAGGATTGCGAGAAGAAAACCTAGGGTCATCTCCGTATTGTCGATTTGGAGCAGTGTCTCAATGAGTGCTTTTTGCTCTGTTTCGTCATACGCCCTGAGAGCTTTAGCGCCTAGGTTTTTTATAACTTTTAGCGTCAGATCGGTGCGTGTGATTTTCTTGTCATAAGACATACCTGCTTTGTTCTTGATGCGTATGTATCCTGTTGATTCCCTCCACATAGCCTGCTCGGGAACGAATCCTCTGTGCAGTAACCAGCGATAGAATGCAATGATTTTTCGAATCATTGCATTGGCTTTTTGTCCTTCTTTAGGGAACTCTTTGACGACATCACGATAATAGTCCGAGTAAGCGTATGTGGGTCTTCTGGCCTTTCTTAGGGGGAAGTTTAAAAAGTTAAGGCCGAGATCCAACATGATGCGAAAGAAGTCTTTTAAAGCTATTGCATGCTTTTCTACAGTCGCCTGGCTGGCTGTAGCGCCGGTAGCCACAAGATCGAGCAGGTAAAGATTGCCAAGTGCCCATGGAGAACCGTCCGGTTGCAGCAAACATGGAAAGTGGCTGAAAATTTGTTTCTCAACACTCTCCATAGGCATTAGGGGGAACAAGTTATCTGGAGATTTGCTGGCTGAGTAGTAAGTTATATTTTTTTTAGGCTCACGCTCTTCCAGTTCTACTGCTTGAAGTAGTTTTAGTTTTGCAATTTTTTTAATCGAAAGTTCCCCTGTCGGAGGACGGTTTTCGATTCTGATCAGGCCTGCATTGCTCATGATTTTCTTATGTCCATACACAAGGGGCGCAGTCGAGTGAGTGCTCGCTGCGAGTAGCTTAGGTTTCAAGTGATTTGAAAAGGCTAGCGTCGTGTAATTGGCTTTGCAATAGGTTTTTTTAAGAGAATATATACTTGTATGACAATATCCGTTAAATATTTATATGATCTGATTACCGTCTCCTAGCAGAGGTTGGCAGGACTTTGCAGGAGAGATTATCTGCTTGTATTCAGGCGGGCCCAATGTTCTTGAGGGGGGGTGATGAAATCTATAGTTGTTAACTTAAAAAGTCAGGGCTAGTAGATATATTGTCAATTTGTGGATAAATGTTTATATCCCATATCTATGAGAATTTTTTCCGTTTTGATTGTCTTTCTGGGAGGGGTGCACGGTTTCAGCCTAAGACGGCTTGGTGGCAGAGGCCGCTGTGCATCGTAGACGCGAGCTTATTTTTCCTATGATGAAGCAGATAGGATTGCTAATTCAGGTTCACTGCAGCTTTCCGGCGGCGTGCATCATTGATGGCGGGTTCTGCCTGTGTTTCACATCGCACTGAGGCCTACGGGCACCGCACACGGATGCTCTTTATGAAGCCCGTTAATCCTTCATTCGTATCAGGTGTTAGTCTACTTGCTAACAACAGCTCATCCCATTGTTACCTCCGGATTATCGATGATCACTTTCCAGCGACTCGCCGCCTGGCTATTCCTTGACCGCCGCCCCGAGCGTGAGAAAGTGCGTGAACGCGAGTTCATCCAGGCGGCCAACTCCTTGAAGACCCTCAAGGTGACACCAGAGGGCGGAATGTCCATCGATCCCGAAGAACTCCGAGATCAGATAATCGCGGCACGCGAGCAGTTGCAGCACCTTGTCCACCAGCCAGGAAAGCCAAGCAGGCCATTCCAACCTGTGGCAGAGAACGAGGTGGGGCAGAAGGCTTACCCCGCTGCTGAGGCCCCTGTAGAGCTGCAGGACTGTATTGAGGTGGTGGCTTGGCGTCGGCTCCATAGTGGCGCTGCTGTGCGCTACGTGTGCCTCCAGTCTACAAGTACGGGGCGATTCGCTGTCGCTACAGCCAGTCTGTTCACAGAGGCCATGGAGAGTCTCCCGACTTGGGTCGACGGCAATACCAACAGGCAAATCGCGAATGCCCTACAGCTCGATGATCTCCAGTGGTACGCGGCTGTGAGCGAGGCTATGGATGCATGGAATGCGGAGCTCTGATGACCCTGAGTTTTCGGTCACGGCGTGCCCCTGCGGGTAGCGGCTGTCGTGAACCGAGCCTTGGCAAAGCCTGCGTCTCGGCCCTTCGGGCTTTCATCCCGCACGCCTGCGCGCTCCGCTTGCGGTATGCAGAGATCAGTTCCTCCCTGGACAGTGCCTGTAGCTCGCACATTCTGATCCATTGAAAAGTCAAACGTGAGTCTGGCACTGGCTTTCTGAAGGGATAAACGCCCAGATTGGATGCAGGCTGAGAAAAGGGCATTCACCAGTGCGGTGAACAGCTTGATAGGAGTGAACCCGACCGAGGGCGATGCCCTGAAGCCGGGTTTATTCGGATTAAGCGAGCACAGCAGCGGGTTCCGCCGTATCGTCACCGCCTCCCTGTGCCGCTAGATCAGGCGAAACCAGACCTTGGGAGGAAGGGGCATAAGGGTAAAAAGCTTCAAACTTGTCATACGGGAAGAGTGACTGAATTTTGTACACGGCGTTTGTAAGAAACTGAGTCTTCTCTATATCGGCGTAATCACCGCTGTACCTTCCAGAGAAGAAGTTGACCTCCCAATAGCCAGCCTTTGGCCGTATTTCTCCCGCAATCCGAGCGGCCTGCATCCCAGTCATACTTGGGTGACCGAGCTCATCAGGTTTTGGAATGTCCTCAGCGACGAATAACACGCCGTCCTTACCTATGGCCCAGATAAGCTTACTCTCAGAGGATGGGTCGTTAGCCACTGAATCGGCCACTTTCTTGTAGGCCTCGTGAACATCAACCAAACGGATTTGTTGCGGATCCCAGAATTTTTTCGCGGTCTTGTTGGTGCCTTTTCCGTTCCGCGAGACCTCGTTCTCTTTAATGTGGTTGGGCGCACGCAATGTCCCATACATGCTATTGAGATGACTTTCGTAGTCATCTCGGCGCTGCTTCACAGCCCTGGTGAACGCCGGGAAGAAGTGCTGATCATCTAGACCGGCGATCTGGCTCTCCTGCCCCTTGAAGCCGGCCAGCATCGCATCTGCATAAATTGGGTCATGAATGTAAATGCCAGATACAGCGTTGCCCAAGGGAATGTCAGTCGCATCCAAGAACACCTGGAAAGCACACTCGGAATCCCAGTAGACATCAATTTGCCACTGTAAGCGTGCGAGGCTGCCAGTCAAGAAACTGAGTTTTTCCTTACGCCAGCGAATCATTCTCTCTTCATCGAGGGTGTAAGTACCCAACACGTCATTGACCTTGCGGTGGGTGTAATGTTTACGGACATCGTCTCGCGCTTGAGCAATCGATGCCAGTTTGATCTCGTACCTGACCGAAGGAACCGGGATCTCAAGCAGAGGACACATTTCATCTTCCAGGTATCCCAATACCTGATCACGAATACGCTCTGCTGTGCCATGAGCGAACTTGAAGTCGATGCGCGTCTTTCTATCTGCCGGGATGATCGAGATATCTGGAACAATAATCTCATGGGGAGCCACCCAGTTAGTGGCATCCGGTTCTCGAATGGACATCGCCAGCCCCCAACGACCTTTTACGGCCTCAGGAGTGGATTCCCCGAAAAATTCGTCAAGCATGACCATTTCTGCTCGTGCGTACGGCCCGAGTCGGTCGTCATGAACGTATACCCATTTCGAATCACCCCGGAAGTCATAACCAAGGGCGGTAATTGCGTGCCCAGCTTTGACGTACTCACCAGCTTCGTTGGGTTCCACGCCGTATACTTTTCCCGTCAAAATGACGGGCAGGTTGCTATTAATGTGAGCAACGAGGGACTCTCGGAAAGATTCAGGAGTTGATTCCTCAAGGCTATTGTTGTGATATCGCAGCCCCTCAATATCAAGCGTTCGCTGGATCTGCTTATTGGTAAGCTCTTTATTTGGGAATCCATTACTGGAACCGTCCACAAAATTCAGGGCGGCGGTGGTGATCTCACTGCAGGATTTAATGTCCTTAACACTACGACCAGGCGAACTGTGCAACGCTGTCCAAATGGCGGTGGTAGCACACGCGGCAACCACCTTGTCCTGTTCTTGGAATGCAATTGAGTCGATTGTCAGCTTGATGCCAAAGAGATTCACATCATAAGGCTTGTCAATTTTCTTCTTGCCCACACCTCGGTCACCACTGACACGAAGGCAGGTTTTCCCCACGAATGTCCTGGTGAGAGGTTTGATAACCATGAAACCGAGGTAGTGCGACTGGAGTTGCTCTAGAGTTTTTACAGCATTGTCATCCTCAGCATCATCTAACATTTCTCCCACGTCACCCGCCAGTAGAGCGTCGAGCCGCTTGTGAGTCAGATCGCAACTGAAGAAGTGAAGCCGAGCGCACTTGTAGCCATCGTTGCCGAAACGCCCCAGGTAAAAACGCGAGTAGTCCTCGAGGAAGTCTCGGTCGATGTATTCGTGCTCAAGCAGGATGCTTCCTACCGTCTTCTTACCCTTCGGAATCTCGGGCATGAAGGACTTCAAGTAGTTATAGATGTACTTGATCTGAGGTTTTTTGAAGATGTCAGCGTGATCATAGCCGTATGGCTCATGAATCAACGCTGCCATCGTCGCCTCTTCGAAGCTGGTGATGAGGTATGGAGTCATTGTGATCGCGCAAAAAAAAGCAGCCCATTAGGCTGCTTTCGGATGAAGGGATTTATTAGAGGCTGCAGGTCTTGGCAAGCAGCGTCGCAGTGACTTCTTGTTTAGCGAATTCACGTGCCAGACGGTGGTTAGTCGCGGCCATGCGATCACGAGCCGCCTTTAGGCTGGCTTCATGAGAACCGTTACGGTTACGGGCCTCTTCGATCATACGCTCAAGAGTCATAGCTCCATCCTCTAAGAATTTTGTTCCACGGTGCATCAACGAATTCCAATGCGCGACCACTGCTTTCAATGGAAAAAAACGTAATACTGCCTCGCTAGCAAAAGCGGTGCGGATTATCGAGCTCGTTCACCAAGCTTCACAAGCAGTACCTGCCGTCAGCCGACAAGCGGCTTTACGACTATAGTTCAGACTTGGCGAAAGCCCCCAAGGTTCAATAAACAAGCAGCCTCAGAACTCGGCAAACGGCAGCCCCGTCACAGCTCCGCTTCTCAGGAACGCCATTAAGGCTCTTCTCCTGCTAGTCGTTACCATAGCGACTAAAACCTCCATCAGGGAGGTGGCCAAGCTGGGCGAAAAATCGTTGATAACCGAGTATGGCATATGGCAATCACCCACTTAAAGTGTATTTTGCCGTTATTTTCGCCCCTTTATAGGGCGCCGGAGCGACGTTTTTTGAGTCTTCCATGCTCCCAGTCAGCGTTTGCTCGTCTGAATGGAAAGGATAGCCGACTAAAGGCTCAGTTATGCGTCGGCCCCCATGGGCCCCACGATGGAGGATTCTTAACGATGTCGATTGAGGTGCTGAGCTCGTCCTGCATGTGTTCAAAAACTCTGTCGAGACTTGGATGAGCTTTCGACTCTCGCAGGGCATTCACTAACGCCAATAGCTCACGCCCTTGAGCCACCGGCATTTGGATGTCGCAATACACGGTGTCATCGCTGTCTCGTTCCACGTCTATTCTCCGTCTGCATCAATCCAGCTTGGGCTTACTTCTGGCAGTTCTGTGTGCCTCGAGGTGCTGCATCTCTGATTCCCAACAAGCCAGGAATTTATACCAGTCCGCAGCGTAAGGCCCATCTAACAATCTGGTCGACCCGATACTCGCCTGATTGAAGCGCTCCCTCCAGGGCTGGGGGATAGTCTGCTCCAAAATGATGTCGATTCCGGAGTTGTGATGCTGCAGCGTGACACAATCCCGAAGCTGGTTGAGATCAAGTGCCTTGTCAGCATTGGGGGAGTATTTCCGTTCTTGAAGGTCAAGGTCATCAAGGATGGATAAGGCATCGAACGCCTTCGAATCGCCTGGAGATATGTGCGCAAGTATCCACAAAGCCTTTCGTCTCTTGGCCTCCAGTTCGCGCAGTTCATCGTCGGGCATTTGAGTTACCTCTTGTTGGCGTTGATGGCGTGCCGCCTGCGGCGTCAGGCTGCCGTAAATCGAGCCCCGCCAAGGCGTGTCTCGACCCTGCGGGCTCGCATCCCTCACGCCTGCGCGCTCCGCTTGCTTGGTGTTTGCGCCTCTGTGAAACATAGATCGTAACGCACCCTCCCTCGTGACTCGCAGCGGAGCATCGCTATTCAGAGCGTTCTGTTATCGTTCTAAAAGTAATTTAGTCGCTCTTAGCCATCAGCCTTCTGGGGAGCCGAGAATGGACACGACTCGACGCGTACCAGGCAGAGCCTACCAAACGGTTCGCGATCCCGAGCGTCTGCTCATTGAAGAGCGCGCCGAAGCTCTATCTGCTGCAGGCTACCCGCTGCCAGATGATGATCCGGCTATGTACGCTGAGCAATTGTTGAAAGAGGCCAGAGCGACACGACGACTACCGTGTTCAGATATTTGTCTTTCGTCCTGTGGGTCACAAGGTACTGACAACTAGGAAGTTAAGAGCTACCGCCCCTCATTTTTATCATCAAGGAAGAAAATGAAATACTCATTGCTTGAAGGCGCTCGTGTAGAGGCCACTCCAAAAGCACGTGGTGTTTGCAGTTTTTGTGGTTCCCAGACTGTCGCTAAATGCGGGAACCATGTCGTCTGGCATTGGGCTCATAAACGTTTGGACAATTGCGATCCGTGGTGGGAAACGGAAACGGCATGGCATCGCGATTGGAAGAATATGTTCCCAACCGAGTGGCAGGAAGTTGTGTTGCAAGCGTCCTCAGGGGAGAGACATATAGCAGATGTCCGAACGCCTTCAGGGATGGTTATTGAGTTTCAGAGATCGACGATACATCCTGAAGAGGTAATCGCGAGGCAAAACTACTATCAAAATATGATCTGGGTGATCGATGGCACGCGGACTGAGTTCGACAGGTACAACTTCAGAATGGGTTTGTCGAAAGTGTCGGAGAATGGACTGGCTTCATTTAGCTGGCATTCCCGCAGCAAGCTTTTTGCTCGCTGGTGGGTTTCCAAACCCGTGTTCATCGACTTCGGCCCCGATTTCGGTATATGGCGCGTCTTAAGATTCGATCCGACTCAAAAACGTGGAGTGGTGGCTTACACTCACAAGGAAAAGCTGGTCGAATGGATCACCAACGGCACCACCGATTTTAGCTTCAATGGAGGCCCGGCCTCTGATAAATCCGGTACGGCGGGTCAATAAAAACCGACCAAGTGTCTAGCGGGCATCTCTGTCCTTCGGGCTTCTTGCTGTTCTAGCTTGCAAATCAAACACCTTGAGACTACTTAGGGACGGGACGCTCATAAGGTGCTCTCAGGGTATGCCTATACCCGCAAGATGCGTATTTCGCTCATCGTGACCGGTCATTTCGCTAACAACGTGACCGGTTTCTCCACCCGATTGCGCGGGGTCTAAATTCTAACCGCATCGGTCACGATGCCGCTTCTTCTTCCGTCTTTTTACGT